>JBKQMK010000234.1:0-3490 GCA_052146735.1 Desulfomonilaceae bacterium
GTAGGGGGCCCCATAGGGAGGTTCAAACGTATACCGGCTCGCTTTTCGCCAGTTCCCGCGCGTACCGGCCGCAATGCTTACGACATGAATCGTCCGCACTGCAACAGGAGATCCTTACCTTTTCCCAGGAGGTCATGGTACTATACCTCTAATTTAACAAGTGGTACATAATTTGGGGGCAGGCCATTCGTGGAAACGGGTTTTCCGTCCTGCTCTCATGTTCTCCCTAACATTGACTCCTTTCCGTGTGATCTGTACCAAGCCGGTTATCTTGAGCTCAAATAGCCATCCATCCAGCCCAACACCTTTTCCCAATTTTCGGCATTCCCATATGCCGATTCCGATCTACCAATGAAACCTTCTTCTCGAACGGTCACAAGCGTCCCATGGGGAGATGGCTCTAACCGGAAAGTGAGCGCGGTCTCGCGCTCTCCAAGGAGCGGATGTCCGCCGAATCTCCTGGTCCTCACGATCTTATTGCGACGTCGAGCTCACAGAACTCTCCCCATTCATGAACCTGCTTGCCGTCATTCAATTCAACGGTAAGGCTCCAGTGTCCTTGGACGTACAAGTCCGCTTTCCAATCCTTTAGATGGTAGACGCCCGGATATTTCCACCGCTGCTCTACCTTATCCGTGGTGAGAGCACGGAAGACCTGTTCCGGTGTTCCAGCCCCTTCTGCAACTGCTAGGATCATCCCACCGATGCCATCAGCTACTGCTTTCGGAATTCTCTTCGATTCAGATGGCGCCCTAAAGTCTGGTTTCATTTTAGAATCAGTCGTCATGTTTCATTTCTCTTTTGGCAAACACCACGCTTCTTTGATTTTGCAAAGCCTTGCAAGCATCTCTTCGTACTCTTTATTAATTGCTGCTCTTACCGTGAGGTCGATAGGCTGGATCATGTATCCGTGGGGGCCGGGAAATATGACAAAAGGATACATGCCACCGCGCTTCCCGCCGCCGATGTCTTCATCGGAAACATCGGGGGCGTAGTACATGACATGTGGATAGTTCATGGTGACGACTTTGTCGCTTTCTTCCGGGTTGAAGTAAGTCCTCAGCACTGGAGACAGCATGTATGAGATACCGGCTCGTTCCGGCGCTTTATAGTATCCTGTTTTGTAACGGTCTTTGATGATTCTCTTTAATTCTCCTGGAGGAGTACCCTTTGCCTGCATTTCTGCTGCGTCAAAGAAGACTCGCATCTGTTCCTTGGCGCCTGCTTTATCAAAGGAAATCGGGTAGAGAATATCATCTCTATATTCCGTTAAGGGCCTGGATCCCCTGAACGCATCATCCCCGGTTCGAGCAACAAAGGTGTGGAATCCATTAGCACCCTTGCGGGCAACTTCAAAGCCCTTGTCAGGGTTTAGAACATATACTGTTGCATTGTCTCTGAAGTGCGACGGCAGCGCGCTTAGCGCAAGCTGGATTTCCAGATCTCGCGGCAAGGGCTCGATTTTATTCATCACCTTGGAAGTCTGTTTCTCTTCTGCGCTCACTGTAAGCGAGAACAACAGACCTATAATTACCACAAATGTCTGAACCTTTCTCATCTTGACCTCCTTCTTAAACGGCTTTCATGGCCTGGGCCGTTGGCCTGAGTGGGACATCCAAGAGGAAGCTGAGCTTCTCCTGGAGTGTCTCGTTTGGAAAGAACACCGCCGGTAATTGTATAAGCAGTGGCAACCCCACCTCTTAAGAGAAGTTGCGGAATACGAAGTACTCAGTGTTTCATCTCGGCCGGAGTGGCGAAAATCCAAGATTGAGATGCGATGTTAGACGTACTAGAGTTGGAATCAATAATGACGGGCTCATGATCAACGTTCCACGGCCATCTTGAGTTTGCCGAGTGCATGATCCCACTGTCGCGCGATCACGTCGAGCGAGCGCCGCGCTTCTTCCAGTTGCATTGGATCGAACTTCCACAGACGTTCGCGGCCCACTTTGATGTCGCGCACCAAACCTGCATCTGCGAGCACGTGCAGATGTTTCGTGACGGCCTGGCGAGTGATTTCCGTTCCGGATGTGAGCTGTTTAATCGACACCGCCCTGCCTGTGCATAGGACACCGATCAGGCGCAGGCGCGTCTCGTCCCCGAGCGCTGCGAAGATCGGCGCAGAATTCGCCAGCGACGGGGTCTCCGATGCCGCCTTTTTCGAAGGCGCTCTATGGCGTGGCGATATGTTTTTCAATGTTCTTCATCTGTTCGTCCCAGCCGCCGCTGTTCATGCGGAATGCTTCCGAGCGACGCGACGCCGGGATATTGTCAAATCCGGATTCGACGACGGTCAGTAAGGTGCCGCCCTCGACTTCCTCTAGCTCGAATACGACCAGTGTGGTCGGTTCTTTCGAATAGTCAACCGAGGGATCAGCTGGGTAGGGATGCCAGCGCCAAGAAAGCAAGCGTTCCGGTTCCATGCGTTCGATCAGCACATCAAAGACGAGGTGTTCGTAACCGGGATAGGTGACCTGCCACTGCACATGGTGACCAGCCGCAAAGGTTCCTCCCTTGAACGCCACACCGAACCAGTCGCCGAATTCCTCAGCATTCGATAGCGCGCGCCACACCCGCGAACGCGGTGCCTTGAGCAGGATCTTTCTTTCAATGCGATCTGTTGAAGTATTCATATGCTACCTCCTGATTCTATATATAATCCCTTGGACGGTAACATGCAACCTTTTGGTTGTATGAATGTTCACACGGCCCAACAGCAGGCAGAGGTATTCGGGATTACTCCCCTTATGCTTGCAGCCTCTTTCGGCCATATTAAAGCGCTGTAGCTACTCTTGAAAGCTGGGGCGAATACCAGTCTCATAGATGCAGACGGATACAGCGCCTTAATGCTGGCTACCAACAGAAATCAAACCGAAGCAGCTCGGCTCTTGAAGCATTACAGGGCGGTGTCCTAAGAATTGTCCCATTAATATGTTGCACGGACAGCTCCTCCGCGCTTGGAACAAGGGATGCTTAGGGTGCCTTTTTGAAAGAATTCGCGCCGGACAAGCTTCACTTGTTGTCTGCATTAATTTTCCAGTAACTGAGTCGCTCTTCAGCCTTTCCACCGATCAGAAACACACGGATCTGCCGATGCGTCTGCCGATGGTGAACCGAAAGGGTGCCGCAAAGATGTTGCTATTACCCGCATTCTCGCGCAACCAGAACGCCGTAGAAGCGCGGACGCAATTTACGGATATACCACCCCGAATCAGAATGTCGTGGAGAATTGTTCTCAGTGCGTTATACACGAAGTCTGGTCAGTAGCGAGAATGGTCTTTGGCTGGTGCGTTGCCCTCCCAATTTCCAAATAAATAAGCAACAGATCTTTCACTAATCATGTCAACACATTGTAAACATCGTTAAGCGAGGTAGGACGGCCAGTTACCCGACCGCCCCCTCACAGATCCCGGCGTGCGCTACTACCGCACCGGGCTCTTCGGAGCTGCTCGCCTCTGCGCAGAGAAGAGTGCCTATTGGCCCTCCGCTC
>JBKQMK010000235.1:0-6332 GCA_052146735.1 Desulfomonilaceae bacterium
GAGTAGCCTCCACAACTTCCTTTCTGTCCTGATACTGGTTCCAGGTCATGATTTTGATTTTCTTACCAACGTACTTGTCGAGAAGCTTGGCAGCGTTTATCAGATCGTACTCGTAATTCTGCTCCAGTACACTGAAGTCATTGGGATGATTGACTGATTTTGCGTGAACCGTGACCGGCATTATTTGCGAAGCCACGTCCATGAATCTCAACTCCCCGTGGCCCTTTGAAAGCTCTAGCTTGCGGGTGTCCTTCACCAGCCCAAGATTGTTGTTGTACACCGTGACTTCGACCCCTACCTGCTCGTCCGCGCTGCTCGTCAAAACCGATTCGGACATCGCTACGGAAGGAAGGATCACCATAAACAAACAAAGAATGCCGTGCTTGATTCTCATCGTGAAACCTCCGTTTTTCTTAGTCGTCGCAGGTGGCTCATAATTAATGTGCGCCCTAACTATAGGTCAATTCGCGGACAGCGCTTTTTCGTTACAACGAGAAAGGGGAAATTTTGCCGGTGTCATACCCTTTAGCGGGCTGCTGGCGGCTCCATTCTTTCAGGCCGTTTCCGGTTCGAATACAGCAGAATGATTCTTGCAACAACGATCACCCCAACCGCAAAGCAAGCTTGCACGAGGTATTCTACCGCTGTGGACGGGTGAAGCCGGTCCGCTACAAGCGGGTCGCCCATTATCAATTCAGCGCCCACTTTTCCGAGCACCGCCGCTCCCAAATAGATTATCACCGGATACCGATCCATGAGATTGGCAAGCAGGCCGCTCGCTCCCACCACTAGAGGGATGCTCAGAATGAGTCCGAATAACAAAAGGAAAGGATCACCCTTGGATGCACCCGCTAATGCCAGAACATTGTCCATCGACATGGTGACGTCTGCCACGATGATGATCCAGACAGCGGTCCAAAGGTTGCCGGCCGCGTGCTGAGTTTCCTCCCGAGGGTCATCGACGACCAGCAGTTTCACCCCGATCCAAATTATGAGAAGGCCGCCTACCAGCTTGACCAGACTTATCTGAAGGAGTTGCGCGGCGAACACGGTCAGCGCTATGCGAAGCAGAACCGCCAACCCGGCGCCGAAAACTATTGCCAGGCGGCGTTTGTCCTGCGGAAGTGATTTGGCAGCCATGGCTATGACCACCGCGTTGTCCCCCGCTAGTACTATGTCAATAAGAACCACGGCGAAGACGCCAACTAAGAAATCTGAGGAGAAGCCCATGAATCCAATTAAAGCCGGCGTCAACTTGTTGCTCCTTTTGAAAATCAATTGAGCGGGTATGCTGACGCCAGTCTATTGCCCGAAAAGCACCGGAAAGCACCACGCTGCAATATGTAGGAAGCCTGCCGCGGAAAGGGACGCGACAAGATCGTCCGTGAGAATACCCCAGCCGTGAGGAAGATGTTCCATTCTGGAGGCCGGCCACGGTTTAATGATATCGAAAACCCTCGTCGCCACAAACGTCCAGATGACCGTCAAAGCAAGGCTGGGTACTCTAAACAGCAACACAGTGACGAGAAAGCCCGCATGCTCATCCAGAACAAAATATCTTGGATCCTTCTTGTTCCAATGACGTTCGGCCCATTTTCCAAGGGGTATTGATATGAGACAGATCGCAAGAAGGGCCGTTGCGATCAACGGCGTCTGAAATTGCCGCGGGGCCAACAGATCAATGAGAACAAAAATCAGCACCGCAGGCAAACTGCCCACCGTCCCAGGCGCTACCGGCGAATATCCGAGCCACAATGATGTGCAAAGGGCCTCACAAATACGATCTTGCCAATTTTTCATGTTATAACCGGAGCGCTTCGATGTGGTATAAGTCTTTCCAGAAATCGGGCAGAACGCGCTTCATTCAAACAAGTTGTCTGCTGTGACCGGCATTCTTATATAAAAACATGGGAAACGTCTACCGAATTAAGTCGTGTCAAGTTACAGGAGGAGGCGCTGGAGCCTACGGATAATAAAATAGTTCTCGCGAGACATGGCCAGACGATCTTTAACCGGGACGGATTCATCATGGGACGAAGCAATTCTTCGCTCACCCCGGAAGGTATCATAGCGGCGAAACAGGTTGCACGGCTCGTCGAGAAGCAGAAAATTCGCACTGTTTTTTCCAGCCCTTTGGGAAGGGCTCGTCTAAGCGCGGAGATATACACGGAGGGCATGGGCCTTTCCCTACGCGTAAGAGAGGCTATGGCGGAACTGGGCTGCGGTGAGTGGGAGGGAAAACTGCGCAGCGAAGTCGGGGATGGCGTCGAACTAATTCGAAGGACCTGGCTGGACAGGCCTCCCGGAGGGGAGAGCTATTCAGACGGAGAAACGAGAGTTGCGCCGTTCATCGAAGAGATCACCTCAAGGGACATTCAGTATCCGATTCTAGTGGTAGGTCATGCCAGCGTGAATCGAGTATTCCTGAAGCTGTGGCTAAGCTTGAATCCGGAGTGTGCCATGAGGATCAACTCCCCGCATGACACGATCTACTTGATTGAAGATCGGAACAAAGTGGTGGCTCAGAACGTAACCGGTCTTGAGACAGAGGGCCTTCTATTCCACTTGAACCGATTCCCGAGTCATGAGGACAGGCGTTGCAGGTAACCCCCTTATCGTGAGGGGCGCAAGCGAGATCGGTTTAGCGACTCTCTTTGACGCTTCGGCCTTCACAATAATGTTCCATCCGAGTCGGTTGTAAGGGAAGATCCCGCCCAGCTTCTTGTCTATCCAACTCAATGCGTCCAACCTAACGAACATTTTATCAGAAGAAGGCAATGCGGGCAGCTTATAGGGGATTAAATAGACCGATCTCCACGCAACGCTCTGAAAGCCCGCGGCTTCCAGTTTTCTGTGCAGGCTCATTGGCGTATAAAAACGCAAATGGGTTTCGTCCCAGCCGAACCAATCCTTGTCTTTGCGGAAGACACGGTGATACATCCCTTGAATCAAGTAATTGAGCGACAGAGAACTCTGAGTGCTCAAGATTATTTGCCCGCCAGGAATGAGCGAGGCCGCAGCCTCACAAAGTAGTCCCTGATCATCGAGTACGTGTTCGATCACGTCTTTCATGAGGATTATGTCGAAGCGGCCGCAACGAGAAAATGACGGGAACTCTTCGCTGTGGATGAAACTACAAAGATGATGCACCCCTTCCTGCCGCGCAAAATGCACCGCGGTAGAAAGAGCGGTGTCCTCCGCGTCCACCCCGACCACTTCCGACGCGCCTTCAAGCGCCGCATGCACAGTGAACATCCCCGCGCCGCAGCCATAGTCCAGAAAACGTTTTCCTCTCAAATCTCCGAGTAATTCCAGGATGAAAGCGTTCTTGGCGCGGCTGTATACCTTGTTCTGTTGATCCAAGTACGCAGCAAGGGCCTTTTCAGGGTCGTGGGACCTCAGCCAGTGGTCGTCAGCGTATCTCTTCCTTTGAGGATGATCCATCTAAAACTCTATGATTTCCCGATACAGATTCTCCCAGGCTTCCCGCTCTCTCGCGGAGGAGAACTGCTCCATTTTATGCCTTGCCGCCGTTCCCAGTGAGTTTGCATACCGAGGTTTTTCGATAATTTCCGCGAGCGCGCTTGCTAAAGCCTCTGAATCTCCCAACGGAACCAAGAGGCCTGTGACACGATCTTCTACAAGGGTCTCCATGGCGCCGGTGCGGGTCGCGATGGAGGGCACACCCGATGCCATCGCCTCCATTAGTATATTCGGACACCCTTCGGACACGGAAGGTAGCACAAACACATCGAGACCCTGTAGCCACCGCGAAACCTGCTCGTGGGGAATTGCTTCCGCAAAACTTAGGATATCCTCTATTCCGGTCCTATCCAACATTTGATGGTAAACTTCTCGCTCCGATTCTCTCAATTCACCAAGAAGTTCCAAGGCCAACCAATGTCGCTCTTTAAGTCGTGCCACGGCCTTGAAGATATAAGGCAATCCTTTGGCATATTTGAATATTCCCGCGCACCCTATCCTGAAAGGTTCATTATCGGAACGCTCTCGCGACCAAGCCTGGTCTGGGAGATCCACCGAGTTGTAAATAATCCGGGCCTTGTCCTCAATAGGAGTAAGAGCGTTAGCCATTTCCACAAGATCACTGCTGAGAGCCACGATTCTGTCGGCGTTTTCGAGGCCGCTTCGGCATGCGCCCACTTTTTCCGGACTGAAGACGTATTTCTTAACGTCGTTCCCCACTACGGTGAGCACCGACGGGAGGCCGACCCGACGTGCCAACAGTCCGGTCACGTACCCCACCGGCCACAGGAAAAAGGAATGAAACAAATCAAACGCTTCTTCGCGATGGAGCATCTCCAGTGACTGGTAGATCATCTGCAATGTCAGCGTGTGGGGGCAGTCCCACAGGTTTCGCTGCGAATCAATAATCCTTTCCCTGCCCACGGCCAGTTGGTGGACGATGATGCCGTCCGTCAGGAGGCTCTGCCGGTTCTCGTCCAGGAGCACAAAAGCTTCCTCTGCTACTTCCAGGTGCGCCACGTGGACTTCCAGCCCCATGTTCGCGGCGTGGGTGGCTACCCTCTCCACGGTTCTGGCCAGCCCTCCCCATTGTGCCGGCGGAAACTCGGGGGTCGTTATACAGACTTTGATGCGTTTCTTTTTCGACTTGTTCATCGACTCGGCTTCTGTTTTCGGTTTCTGTCACTCCCGATGAGTTGCATACTCTGACAATTGTTTCTATCATCCGACCGAAAGAAGGGGAAGATTTACCTCATTATGCGCGTCGGAATCGTCTTCCACAAGAATCCCTTTGCTCCTCCCACAGGCATTGATCTGGTCCGTCTGCGCGCCATTTCTCTGGGTCTCATCCGCAAAGGCATAGACGCTGAAGTCATAGCCCCTGTTGACCGGGAAGGTATCTTAGAAGAAATCGTGCCTGTCAGGCGTCTTGAGGCGCTTGGTGAGACCGGCCGCTACGATCTCGTCAAAACATGTTACCACGACTCGATTTTGCTGATCGAACGCTACCGCGGACCCGTGGTTTCACGCATCGTCAGAGTAGTGGACCACGAGCTGCCTGAAAGGGACGAGCCTTTTCGAGAGAGGTTCCTCCGCTGCCAGGAACTGATTCGAGATCGGGCCACCGCTGTGGTCCTGAACAACTCCGAGAACGCGGAGCGTTGGCGGAGTTTCTATGGTGGAACGTTGCCGATTGTGCTGGTTCCTACAGGTTGTCCCGCGCATATTCCAACTCAGGGCCTCAATCCGTACAGGCCGGGTGAACTTGTGTTGCTATTTTTGGGAAGCCTTGCGGCTCCCCGCATGGTGCAACTGTTGAATCATGCGGCTCGGTTGCTTAGCGAGCGAGTCCGAGTTCACTTTGTCGGGATCAACAAGGCATGCATGTATGGTGGTGCTCAAGAAGATTGTGAACTGGATCCCCTTGTCGTCGACCATGGTGAACTCTCTGAGGAACTTGTCTGGGATTATATCCGTCATGCAAGTGTCGGATTGGCTCTGGCTGCCGGGCCGCACGCGTTTGATAACGACGTGTCCAAAATCCTGAACTATTTGAGAGGCGGGCTGCCGGTGGTGTCCGAGGAACCGATACTTACCAATGAACTCATTCAGCAGACTGGGTTTGGAAGGACTTTCGTCCACGGCAATGTCCGTGAGTTGGTTTCCAATACTCTGGAACTCGTTGAAAACCCGATGAGCGAAAAGAGAGACGAGGTCATGCAGTTCATGGCCGCGGAGCATTCGTGGGACAAGAGAATCGACACCTATGTAGACCTGTTCCGCAAAATCCTTTGTGCCGATGCCTCCGCCTTGTAAGCCAATGAAGACCCTGATACCAATTGATATTCAAAGCGGTGAGATTGGGGAAAGGTTCTTTGCGTAACGGATTATTTCTTTTGCTTCGGTGAAGCAAAATCCGCTTGTGGCCTGTTTGAGTCACGGTGGTCTCGTAGAGACCACCGAAAGTAGACTGGCGATTCATCGCCAGGGGAGCCGATGATGACAGAAATCAAGTCCCATAGGGACGGCCGAACATCAGATGAAAAGAACCGAAATTTTCAGTCGTCCCGAATGGGACGAATACATTTTGATTGTCCACCCGGACCCAGGCGATGAATCACCTGGCTACTTTCAATCGCCCCTTTGGGGCTCCTTAGCGGAGAGAGATATACAATCCATTGCACAAGAAGGTCCTCCCCGCTTCTTTCTTCTCCGAAATCCGACTCGTAGGACAACATGAAAGTAGTTCTTGTACGCCCGCCATTTTACGCACTCTTTGGTATGACCATCCCGAAGATGAAGACCTACCCGTTGAATCTCCTATATTTGGCCACGTACGTGAGAGATCG
>JBKQMK010000236.1:0-38856 GCA_052146735.1 Desulfomonilaceae bacterium
TCCCTTTGCGAACTCCTTTTTATTTTTTATCAGCATCTTGTCAGACCTCCCCTCTCAGTTGTCTCGTGTTCCCCAAAAATTTCAATATCACCCAAAAGGCGAATATTCCTATGACCAAAAAGAAGACCACTAACCCCACAAAGCTCAACCCTTTGGCAAGGGAATCGGAGATATTGATCACTTCCATCTGGTTCAACTTCTCCGGCAGCGCAAAGAACCTGTTCACAAAGCCGGCTAGTATGGAGAGGGCATAGAACCCGCGAATGTGGATTCCTTTGACCACTTTCGTGGTAAGCGCCCCGACCTGAATACCCAGCAGCGAACCCAGGAGCATTCCCATCGCCAGGGTATAGAAGATGAAGCCGTAAATCGCGTATTGAGCAATCGAGGCCAGACCGGCGGTAAAGATAATCTGAAGGATGTCTGTGCCTACTGTGGTGAAGGAGGAAACGCCGAGAATGTACACGAAGATCGGGAAGGTCAGAAAGCCTCCGCCAACTCCCATAATGGCTGCCGCGAACCCTACAATGGCTCCGCAAATGGCCACGAACAGAGCCGGTATCTTTTTCCCGCCGGGAACGAGATCTTCGTCAAAGGTGATGGTAGGCGGAATCTTGGCCGCCTGCAGTTTGGCCGGCAGCCCGACTTTTCCCGAGGTCATTTCTGACCCATGGGCGCTTTCGCCAGCGTGTGCGCCCACGTCACCCGGAGCCTTTCTCAGCTTCAAGAAGTCAATAAGTGAGTAAAACCCAAGAAATCCCAGCAATACCACGTAAACGACGCTGATAAACAGGTCGCTCAGAACAGGATTGTATTCGTAAAGGGCCCTATTGATAACTCCACCACCGGTCACTCCCATACCAGACCCCACAAGAAAGGCGATGGCAAGGCCCACGGAGACGTTCCCAAGCTTCCTGTGGACCGCGGTCCCCATGATCGCCTTAGCGAAGATGTGAAAGAGGTCCGTTCCGACGGCTAGAATTCCCTTGACGCCTGCACTCATTAGCGCGGGGGTAATTATGAACCCACCTCCAGCTCCGATGCAGCCCGTTATAAGGCCGGCACACAAGCCTACGGCAATGGAGACCACAAAAATAAAGTTTGAATAAAAAGCTGGGGTGTAGGCTTTTTCGCCACCCAACTGGGCCGGTAGGTCAGCCGCTAAGGCAAGCGAGGTCAACGCAGCCGGCAGCAACATCAGTCCCAGAATCCAGAGCTTCTTCTTGTCCCTCAATATGTTCATGGACGTCTCGTAGTCCCATCTTGCGTGGGCAAGCGAGGCAGCCATGAACATCCGGTACAGATCTTTGCCCCATTTCATTTCGATCATCCTCCACGTGCGACTAAAGACATAGAACAACCCAAGCGGTTGAAAAGCGTGTCATGTATCAGATTGCATTTGAAAAAAGCTTTTCCTTGTTGTTGTCGGCGGGGATCATCTAAACCGGAGATCTCCGGTCTCAGGATTGTGCTCTGATTAACGAATCCGCGCGACGCCAGTACGGTAAGCAATCCTCATGCCAAGGCAGGCTACGGGTCCAGTTCTTCCAAGCCTTTGAAAATAATAAAAAAGTCGGCCAGCCGCTGTAAAGCGTTTGCCTATCTACGACATGTGGGTGTTACAATTCTTGACATGTTGTAAAGGGGAGCGAGGCCCCCGACGCAATCTTATTCTGAGAGTGTTAAGCATTTTCTGACGCTGCCCCGGCGGGCCGACGCGATTGTCAGCACTGCAACACGTTAGGATGGGTCTAATAGCTGGCGGGTATTTTCTGTATCTGTAATCGCTCGACAGGCATTATGCCCATAGAACTCAATCTGTGAGCCGAATCCTCAAAATCGATCGGATGGGACCTTCAAAGAATTGGGTATTCGACACTCCTCGTCGTCTTCGGCACACGACTTTTTCTTGTACGCATCCTGAAGCTTGTACAGCAATTCATCGATGTCCATCGGCTTCATCAGATAGTCAAATGCCCCAAGTTCCATTCCCTGGATGGCGACCTCCACATTAGCGTGGCCCGTGAGCATGATGACCTCAACTGACGGCCGGAGCTTCTTGATCTCCTTCAGAGTTTCTATTCCGTCCATATCGGGCATTTTCACATCCAACACAATCACATCCACAGGTGTTTCGCTCAATATCCGAAGAGCTTCCTTGCCGCTGGTGGTACCGATTACGTCCAACTTTCTTTTTGTGAGCCGTTTGACCAGGGTCTCGAGAAATTCCGTCTCATCGTCAACCAGCAGGACCTTGAAGGCAGTCACTGCTTCACCTCCTCTCTCAGGCGTTCATCTCCCATTTTCCCTCTGAGGTACCGCTGATACCTCGTACGAATAGGGCAAAGTCGTCGGGGTTGGTGGCTGCTCCCAGGGCGGTTTCATAAGTCACCAATTTGCTTTTATACAATTGCATGAGCGATTGATCAAAGGTCTGCATGCCGTAGCTGATGTGGCCTTCGGCTATGGCGTCTCTGATTTCACGGGACCGTTTTTCATCGGCGATGCATTCCCGCATGCGGGATGTGGAAACCAGCACCTCCACCGCGGGGACCCTCCCTTTTCCGTCTGCTCTGGGAAGAAGTCTCTGGGATATGATCCCCTTGATTATCCCTGCCAGTTGTATTCTCACGGAGTTCTGGTGCTGGATGGGAAATGCGGCGATTATGCGGTTGATAGTCTCAGTCGTATCGAGCGTGTGCAGAGTGCTGAAGACGAGGTGCCCGGTCTCAGCGGCCAACATGGCAATCTCAATGGTTTCAAGGTCGCGCATTTCCCCGACCAGGATCACGTCAGGATCTTCGCGAAGAGCCGCTCTCAACGCACTTTGGAAAGACAGTGTGTCCTGCCCTACTTCGCGCTGGTTTATTATGCTCTTGCGGTCTCTATGGAGGAACTCGATGGGGTCTTCAATGGTAATAAGATGACAGTTTCTGAACGAGTTGATGTGATTGATCATGGCTGCCAAAGTTGTGGTCTTTCCTGAGCCGGTGACTCCAGTCACCAGTACTAGACCCCTTTGCTCCAAGGTTATCTTTTCGATTATGGACGGAAGGTTGAGGTCTCCTATCTCAGGCGGTTCTGACGGGATGGCCCGAAAGACCATAGCGATGGAATCCCGCTGCGAAAAGACGTTGACGCGGAACCTGGCCAGACGCGAAACCCCGTAGGCCATATCCAACTCTTTGGTCTTTGTAAATAGTTCCCGCTGACGTTCATTCATGACTGAGAGGGCCACGCGCCGGATCTCGTCGGGCGTCAGACGCTCTTCACCTTTCATGGGCGCCAGCACGCCGTTCACCCGTGTGACCGGAGGCAATGGAACTTTCAAATGAACGTCCGAAGCCCCCATCTCAACGGCTTTTCTCAAGATATTGTCGAGATCCATATCACTGCCTCGTCTCCGTGCTCTCTTTGTCGTGATCTTCGTCTGAATGCCCTGTCACTGGAATGCCCTTTTGCTCCATGAGTTTTATGCGTATGGCATTCATGATTTCCGGATTCTCTCTGAGAAACAATTTCGCGTTCTCTCTCCCTTGGCCGATGCGTTCCTCCCCATAAGAGTACCAGGCCCCGGACTTGTCGACAAACCCGGAATCGACTCCCATGTCCAAGACCTCGCCCGCTATGGATATGCCCTCATTGTACATGATGTCAAACTCCACCTGCTGGAAAGGGGGGGAGAGCTTATTCTTGACAACCTTCACCCTGGTCCGGGAGCCGATGACATTCTCTCCATCTTTGATCTGTCCGATCCGCCGTATATCCAGTCTCAGTGATGCGTAGAATTTCAGGGCATTGCCGCCGGTCGTGGTCTCGGGATTGCCGAACATGATACCTATTTTTTGCCTGATCTGATTGGTGAAAATCACGGATGCATTGGAACGTGCGATAGCAGCGGTGAGCTTCCTGAGGGCCTGAGACATGAGTCGTGCCTGAAGCCCCATGTGTGAGTCCCCCATCTCCCCTTCGATCTCGGCCTTGGGCACGAGCGCGGCGACTGAGTCGATCACAACCACTTCCATGGCGCCCGACCGGACCAGAATCTCGGTGATTTCCAGGGCTTGCTCACCCGTGTCCGGTTGAGAAACCAGCAGCTCGTCCGTGTTTACCCCCAGTTTCTTGGCGTAGCGGATATCCAGCGCATGCTCGGCGTCCACGAAGGCTGCAAAACCGCCTCTGCTCTGTGCCTCGGCAATAATGTGGAGGCACAGGGTCGTCTTGCCTGACGATTCGGGGCCGAAAATCTCAACTACGCGTCCTTGTGGGACGCCACCCACACCGATGGCGATGTCAAGACCCAGGGATCCTGTGGGAATGACTTTCACATTCGGGATGACGCCGGTGCTCCCTAGTTTCATGATAGAGCCCTTGCCGAATTGTCTTTCAATCTGGCTGACCGCCATATCCACGGCCCGGGCTTTTTCTGAGTCGGAAGGGTTCCCGTCTGCCGATTCCCTCCCTTTCTTGGGTTTGGCCATTAGAATTCCTTTCTTATCGACCTTGACATCGGCTCCTCAGCGGCCAAGCCGGCTGCCGGTCCTACAGGCGGAACTAGGTCGAAGTGGTTTCAGCACGCGGTGGACGCATTATACCACGGATGTCGTAAAATCCTTTAAAAATTGCCCTCATGAAGAAATTCATTCCTGTGCCTATCATGAGGGCTTTCACAAGGCTCAGCCTGCGCCTTTCAAATTCCTTCACACTTTCCGGCAAAGTTGCTCTAGAAGGGGTCTCACATTGGAGTTGGGCGAGCCCTGCAATTCGACCTTGGCAGTCCGCTCTCTGGACAAAGATTCTGCTCTAATGGTAGACCGATTTCAAGCCTTTTGATCTGTGAATCCGCGGTCCGGACGACGTGGCGGCATTCATGGAGGGATTTATGCACGTGATTTCAGCTAGCAGGCGCACAGATATTCCCGCTTTTCACGCTGAATGGTTCATGCGAAGAATACGTACGGGAAGCGCCCGTGTAGTTTCTCCATTTGGAGGCGGAGTATACGACGTATCCCTGGCCTCCGGAGATGTGATTGCCATTGTTTTCTGGACCAAGAACGCAGTCCCCCTGATACCCTATTTGGATGAGCTGGCAGCCCTCGGACATTGCTTCACATTTCTCTACAGCATCAACAATTATCCCGCTTTCTTGGAACCAAAAGTTCCGGACAGAGGTCACACTTTACAAGCTGTGGAGCTTCTGGTCCGGCGATTTTCAGCGTCAGTGTTCAGATGGCGCTACGATACGATAGTCCTTACGGACGTTTTGAACCGCGAGTGGCATCTGCAAAACTTCCGCCAGCTTTGTGGGCTGCTGTCTCCTTACACGACGGAATGCATTTTTAGCTTTTGCGACTATTATAGGAAAACCACAAGAAATATGGAACGTAGGGTGCCGAATCATCATAAACCCGGCGAAACCGAGTGCCGAGAAATCGCGGCGGAAATGGCAGATGTGGCCAAAGAATGGGGCATATCCCTTGCGTCGTGTGCTCACGATTTTCTCGTGTCCGACACAGTAACCAAAGCACGGTGCATTGACCCGGTCTTTCTGGCTGATGTCGTGGATTCGTCGGAGCGCAAGGCCGCGTTGGCTACTCTAAAGACGTCTCCAACCAGAAAAGACTGCGGCTGCGCGGCTTCGAGAGATATAGGGGCCTATGACACCTGTGCGCACGGATGTGTTTACTGCTATGCCAACAGCGACCCTGAACTCGCAGCAAAGAACCGAGCGTTGATCAATCCGGATCATCCTTGCCTGGATCTGAAGGCTACGGAGAGCCGGGTCCGCGCATGATAGCGAGGACCGGCTTCGCAGTGTTGGTCGGTATGGTCCTCGCAATGCTTTTCCAGTCGCCCGCTGCGTCCGTGAATCGGGAAGGAGGCAGTATCAAAGGACTGTGGCGGCTTGCAAGCGTGATGCCCGCGGGGGTCCTCTCCGAAGAGAGACCCGAATTTTTCGACGGTTACCTCTATTATTGGTTCCTCGATGACGGGAGCGTCACTCTGTTAAACGACACGGCTGGGGGAACAAAGCGGCAGCGCGGAATGTGGCAACAAAGAGGGGATCAGATAGTTATCATTTGGGAATCCGGACTGCGCCTGTCGATTAGGGTTGTCAAATCAGAAAAAGATTCTATCATATTGACAGGTTTTGATGTACGCCCCCTCTGGTTTCGGTTTATCCGATTCTTTTGAGCAGGGAAGGCGGATAAGGGCGAGAGAATTTTGCAAGAGCCGGAACTCTTAAATAATATTGGCGAAATTGAATATGATCGCTATGATGAGGGCGGTGAGCCTTTTGACGACCCGGTTATTGATGCGCGCGGTGAGACTGAAGAAGCTCAAGCAGTGGTCACCGACCACAAAGACAAGATCCTAAAATATTGCATAATCGCCTCCTGTGTACTGCATGTTGTCCTGTTTACGGCTCTTCCCCACATGGCCGGATTGGCGCCGACAAAGTCTCTTCTCAATCCGGGTGAAAGAGTGACACCTGTCAGACTGGTGGAACCGTCGTCGGAGGAGAAAAAACCGGAGCCGCCGCCGCTTCAAGCTTCCGCGATTTCCGACAGGGATCATACGGCTCTTCAAGAGAAACTCCCCAAGGCCCTTCCCAGCCCAAGACCGCCTCTGGGAAAGATGGAGCCTGTCCAGCAAAAGATGGCGTCCTTGCCGCCTCCTATGACCCCCCATGACCTTGTTAAGCCCAAGGAGGAGACACCCCCCAAGGAAGATGACCACAAACCATCCGCGGTCGAGAAGCCTGCGCCCAAGAATCATGTGAAACATGCGGATCCTGCCGACCAGCACGCGAAACAGAAAAGCCTCCGGAACCGCCCCCTTGACCTTAGGCCGACGCCGCAAGACATAGCGAGAGGTCTTTCCGCGCCTGGCGGGTCACCGGATTTCTTTCCGGACGGTGACATCGATGAGGCTGTTGTTGATATAAACACGCGTGAGGACAGGTTTTTTTCCTATCTCCTCCATTTAAAGCGGAAGATACAGGCGGTCTGGATTTATCCCTCGGTGGCCGCTCGATCCGGTATCGGAGGGAGCCTGACCGTGGAATTCTCCATTGCGAGAACGGGAGAATTATTGGGAGTGAATCTACTCGATTCTTCAGGGCAGACAATACTCGACGAATCCGCAGTGAAAGCGATCAAGAGCGCAGCTCCCTATAACCCCTTTCCTGACAGGCTGCGTGCAAAGCGGTTACGCATTAAAGCCAATTTTATTTATGTTACAAGCAATTATTTTAGAAGCATAATGTGACAATCCATGCTTCTATTCTTCAGCTTGGCTCTTGACCAATTTCTCGTAGACCTTATGGCTCATCAGCTCATCAATTTCGTCCGGGTCGGAAGGTTCCACGATGATCAGCCAGCCGTCGCCGTAAGGGTCGTCAGTAAGGGTCTCTGGAGATTCACCGAGCAAGTTATTGGATTCCACTACTATTCCCGAAATGGGAGCCACCAGATCTGTGACGGCCTTGCTTGTCTCGACAATTCCGAACGGTCTGTTCTTGCTCAGGGCATCATCGACTTGAGGCAGTTCTATGTAATCTACCTCCCCCAATTCTTCCCTGGCATAGTCGGTGATTCCGACCACGGCCTGATCTTTCTCCATTTTAACCCAAAGATGATACTCCGAGTAAAGGCGATCATGCGGCAATTCCATGACTCTCTCCTTGCATTGTGGAACAGCGGCGCCATATTGCCCAAAAGACTTGGCCTTGTCAAATGATATCCCCATCACTGAAGACCCGATCCTTCAGGCTTGTCTGCGACGATTCGTGCATCCGTCAAACAGGCCGCTAGCCGGGTTTTAGGTGAACAGGAGGCTAAGATCTCGATCTGATGCTCGGTCCGTTATTATCGGGGTGTTGAAAGATCAAACCCAATCGACTATCATGGGACCAGAGGGTTTGGGAATACGAGAATTGCTCTGAGACCGCTTTCTCTCAGAGACGCATTCGTTTTGAGATTTCGGACCAAGTTGCCACAGAAAGCCGGCCAAAGGATGGGTTCGGAAATTTGGGTTCAGGCGGATCTCGACCGCTCGCAACGTCAAGACCCAACTTCGTTTCGAAGACATTCTCAACGCCATCCGGGTGGCCTCTTTTTTCCGGCCGCAGCTTGGTGTCAGTTTATGTTGGATGGAGGAAAAGATGCGGGATCGTTGTTTGGGAATCCTGTTGATTCTTGCGGTCACCGGTCTGTGCCAGCCTTGTTGTGCGGAGGAGTTCGCCGGCAAGCTCGAACGGGTGGATCTGGAATCGGTGACTCTTTTGGGCTCTGATAATCAGAGGGTGGTGATCAGGGTCGATAGAGGCAGCCGACAGGCCGCGGCTCCATTTCTGGGCAAGTGGGTGACTGTTGACTTCAGGAACGAGGGCGGTTATTGCCAGGCCTTACGGTTTCGGTCCGGCCGATAAGCCGTCGCATTTTGACCTTGTAGGGACGGGTTTGAAACCCGCCCCTGCGATACCTAGGCCGGCGTTCGGATGATCGGTTCAGCCTACTTGGGCCCCCTCCAAAGTGCCATCACCGGCTGGCACCCCCAATTCGACTCAATGACCGCTGTCCCTAGGCAAGATCTCGTAGCCGGTCCGTACTTCTTGCCTTGCTGCCATCTCATACTTCTGAAGACGCTGCTCCATCTCTTTTGCGCATGAGCGGTCCGGGCATTTTTGCGATCCGAGCTGAATCGCCTTTTTCTGGTGTTCAACTGCTTTTAATGGATCTCCTTGCCTAAAATAGGCTTCGGCTAGAGTCTCATGAACAAGCCCGTCTTTTCCTCCGGTCAATTCCAGGGCCTTTCTTGCCAACTCCATAGCTTTAGAACTGTCTTGAAGAGTCTCGTCAGGGCATGTGAGCCGGAACCACGC
This sequence comes from Desulfomonilaceae bacterium, assembly GCA_052146735.1. Classification (GTDB taxonomy): domain Bacteria; phylum Desulfobacterota; class Desulfomonilia; order Desulfomonilales; family Desulfomonilaceae; genus CAWBBA01. The sequence continues at coordinate 8,888 of JBKQMK010000236.1, forward strand.
CTCGTCCTGCATGGACCATGCATCATTAGGACTTAGCTTCTCGACTATCTTAAACTCTTCCGATGCGTCCTTGCACTTTCCCATGCGATTCAGCACCCAGGCCTTCAATTGGTGGCCTTCAACGAAGTCCCGCTTAATCGCAAGAGCCTTGTTGACGTCTTGAAGAGCCTTTTCCTGATCTTTTTGTCTCGAATAGATGTCTGCCCGCTGAGCGTAAGCCCAGGAATATCCCGAGTCGAGCTTGATCGCCTCGGAAAAATCCCGCAGAGCTTCGTCACTTTTCTTCTGCAGCTTCTCTATGATCCCTCTCTGGCCATACGCCTGGGGACTAGGCGTTTTTTCCACAGCGGTATTCGCATCTTCCAGAGCCTTATCCAGATTTCCCAGTAGCAGATAAGCCCTGGACCGGCCGACGTACGCGAGAGCATTCGCCGGGTTGGATTTCAGTGACTTGCCAAACAAAGAGACAGCCTGTTCCCAATGCTTGTCCGCTAAAGCCTTTTCACCAGCCAGGAAGTCCGGGTCTTGTCTTTCCTTGAAGACTTGTCCCCATGGAAAGAAAAATATTGTTGTAATGATGACCAACGCGATAATCACGATGCCCAGAAAACTGTATACAGTTGAGCCTCGTTCGTTCCGGACACTGTCTTTGATAATTGGAATCACCGCACAACCCTTCATCTGCATCACCTCTTAATCCAGCGAAAGCCTAGTATTTTAAAGTCTTGCCTTCTAGCAGCTCGAAGGCAGTTGTTGACTCCGTGAGTCGAATATTTGATTATACTTGTTCACTAATAGAAATCAACGGGGACGTTTGTGCGATGAGCGTGAGGGTGTCACATCATCTGCGGAAGGGACGGGTTTAGGCCAGTGGCCGGTTCGGCCTCTCCCCGCATCAAGGTCATTTTGTTCGACTATGGAGGAGTGCTTGCCGAAGAGGGATTTCGGGAGGGCCTGATGGAGATCGCTCGCTCAAACGGGCTATCGCCGCAAGTTTTCTTTGAAACGGCTACCTCGGCGGTCTACGAATCAGGGTATATTGTTGGAACTGCAGACGAACACTCGTATTGGGACCTGCTTAGGCAGCGCTGCAGAATTAGACAGTTGGATGCCGACATGCGGAAAGAAATCCTGGAACGCTTCATCTTACGGACCTGGATGCTGGAAATTGTTCGCGACCTTCGGCAGGGCGGCTATTTCGTAGGGATACTCAGCGATCAGACCCAGTGGCTTGATGAACTCAATGACCGGGATCACTTCTTCGCTGAGTTTGACGTGGTTTTCAATTCCTATCACCTAGGACGAGGTAAAAAAGACCCTCACGTATTTGACGAAGTGGCGGAGCGTCTGGGGGTCCTGCCGTCAGAGATTCTCTTCATCGACGACAACGATGGGCACATTGAAAGGGCCAGGTCCAGAGGCTTGCGGACCATCCTCTTTCGGGACAAGGACTCGTTTATACGAGAAATGGACAGGTTTAGCTCATCACAAAGCCGGCCTGTCTGACCATCCTGAGGTCGTCCTCTACCGCACGGCCGCCCGTCGTCAGGTATCCTCCGATGATCATTCCATTCGCCCCCGAGCGCAGCGCCATGGCCTGGAAATCACCCAGGTTCCTTTCACGCCCTCCGGCTATTTTGATGGTCGCCTCAGGGAGTATTAATCGGAACAGCGCAACGGTCTTCATGATCTCCAACGGTTCCAGACGTTCGGCGTTCTGAAGTGGTGTACCGGGCCTGGGATTAAGGATGTTGATGGGAACGCAATCCACTCCTAGATCTGCAAGTGAGAATGCCAGATCCAAACGCTGGCCGGGGGTTTCTCCCAGGCCGATGATGCCCCCGCTGCATGCGGAAAAACCATTGCCGATGACTGTTTCTACTGTCGCAACTCTTTGATCGAACGTATGAGTTGTGCAAATAGCCGGATAATAATCGCGCGAAGTTTCCAGATTGTGATTGTAACGGGTTACTCCCGCGGCCCCAAGTCGAAGCGCCTTTTCGTCGTCCAGGAACCCCAGTGATGCGTCGAGGGGAATGTCCACCTCGGACTTCACCCGTCCGAGACATTCGAGAAGAGTATCGAACTCGTTGTCAGACAGTGCTCCTCCACTGGTCACAGTGCAGAAGCGCGCTGCCCCCGATTCCTTGGCGGCACGAGCCGCAGAGAGGATATCGTCCGCGGAGCGGAGCCCATAAGTTTCGCAGTCCCCATCGTGATGGGCCGATTGGGCGCAGAACGAGCAATCTTCTCCGCAGCGCCCGGAGCGGGCGTTGATAAGCGAGCACGAGTCGAATTGCCGGCCTTTGAATTTAATCCTGATCCGATCCGCTGCTGCCAACAGGTGCAGCAGATACTCATCGGGGGTAGCGAGGAGAAGTTCGGTCTCCGATCGGAGGATTTTCTCTCCGGCCAGTATCTTTTCCTCTACCGAATTTATAAGCTTTAAATATGAGATGTTCTGCAGACTCATAGGGGACCTCCGTCAACACTTATTTATACACTCGGCAAGTCCGGAAATCCAGAGGTCCTGAGGTCTGTAACGTCCTGATAGAGTGCCAGTCAAAACTCGAGGGGCTGTGAATCAGAGCAGGCGCGATAGAGCGTTCTCCATTTCAAAATTTGGGAACAAATTCTTGGATGGGTTGACAATACTCCAATGAGTGGTTAACTGAAGTCTTGAGTCATTGCAGACGGAGTAGTGCGCGAATTGGACCAGTTGAGAAATCCTGGAACGATTCTGGAGAGGCCAAATGAACTATCCGGTTGTATCAAATCAACTAGACCATTTTCTTAACCAGGTCAGATCTATCAAACCCTTGACAGCGGAACAGGAACACGAACTTGCCGTCAGGTACAAGGAATCGGGAGAGATTGATGCGGCTCATGCGCTGGTGGTTTCTCACCTGCCGTTTGTAGTGAAGGTTGCATTTCAATACCGTCACTACATGATCCCGTTGCAGGACCTGATCCAAGAAGGAACTATCGGCCTTATGAAGGCTGTAAAGAGATTTGATCCTTATAAGGGGTTTCGCCTGGTATCCTTTGCAGTCTGGTGGATAAAGGCTTACATCAAGAACTACATCCTCAAATCGTGGAATCTGGTGAAGCTGGGGACCACCCAGGCCCAGAGAAAACTATTCTTCCGAATGGGTGAAATCGGGGAGCACCTTGATAACGAGTCGCGGCAGAAGCGCATTGATGAACTTGCTAGCGAACTCAAGGTCAAGAGCGACGATGTCATCGAGATGGAGGCTCGTGTCAAGGCCCGAGAACGGTCATTGAACGAAACTATTGGGGAAGATAAGAACCTTTCGCCCATCGAGATGCTGGAAGATAGTTCGGCAAACCAGGAAGAACAGCTTATCGAACGAGAGACCGAAGAGGAGCTTTCCCACGCGACCAAGAAGGCCCTGAAAAAGCTCGATGCGCGCGAACGCTTCATCATCACGAAGAGATTTATGGACGACTCGCCGTGGACCCTCCAAAAATTGGGGGACCACTTCGGAACTAGCCGTGAGCGGGTCCGCCAGTTGGAAAAACGAGCGCTCGCCAAACTAAAGAAAGAATTCTCTCCGCAATTAGGGGCCCTAGCGGCGCCCGCTTAAGAGAATAACGTAAGCGTTGACCGCGAGCCCTTTTCTTGAAAAGGGGCTCGCGGACCCGCCCCCAAAAACTCCCAAATATTAGTTTGTTATCTGATTGGCACGCTTTTGCCCTCTGATTTGGGTCGGGAGCGAAAGCGGAATGGTGCGCTCTCGGAGTGCGGGCCGGATCGCTTATCTTACCTTGGATCCTCGATCCCGAGACCGTGAGATGAGAGAAAGTTTCTCTGGCTATCGCCTCCTCGAACTCCAGGTTAGTCCGCATGCACGGGCCTGCGTTGGAACTTCAAGCCCGCTGACATTCCGAGCCGAGACGGTTATCACAAATCTAGTATGACTGCTTGCAGGAATGATTCCCAGTCCAACCCTTCCATATGAAAGTTTCAGTCTGCCTTGTGCGGGTTTATGCTTTTCCTGGCGACCTCTCTTTATCTTTGCGGGTTTGCTTGGTCCTCCGAAATATCCGTTGTGGCTGACGAAGGAACGGCTCAGCCGGTGTTGCAGGATAACCGAGCCCAGGACTCGCCGCAGGTACGCAACGGAGCGGAAAGGCAGGAATCGAACTCCCCTGCCAAGAGTGAGGATGAGGAAGCCAACAGAATCCTCCGCAAGAGGGAAGAGGCGGTAAAGGAGCTTGACCCGGCTTTGGAAGAAGAGGACCGGCTCATGCGGCAAGTCGTGGAGCCCTTGGATCGTGGGACGGCTGCTAAATGGATGGCGCAGTTCATTTCCTCGCCGCCGCTCAATTGTCCTTTGAAGAAACAGCAGGAGTGGATCGAGGCGATCCTGGATGCTGTCGAGCGGAATCAACTTCCGATTTGTAAAGAGATCCTGGTGCTCACCGCATCCATAATTTCCATTGAGTCAGGATTTCGAGTTGATCCACCGGCCGTGGATGCCTCACGAAGAGAAGACATGGCAAGTCTTCTCAAGAGGGCCGAAAACGACTTCTGCCAAAAATTCAGCACGTTACTGTCGATTCCGCCGGTCCCGACAGTTTACGATTCATACAAGGAGAAATACTATGCAAAGCTCCTCGGGTGCCGTACAGAGGGAGAAATCGAAGTGGTCGCCCAGAGTATTGCAGAGGATCTCAAGAAGGACGCAGCGCATCTCCCCGGGGTTGTCAAGAATGTGATCGACAAAGAGATCGACAAACTGAGTAATGTCGTGAGAACCAAAGGCTCTATGCAGCTAAACTTTACCAGGGCCCGCCAAATGATGAAGGATCGCGGAGAACAGTTCAGCGATAGAGAACTCTCGGATTACATGTACACGACAAAAGGTGGAGTCGATGTCGGAGTCGCTGCGCTCAAGCCGATGTTCGTTCAATATGCTGCACGCTATGCAGCCAAGGATAACTTGTCCTGGCTCTTCTTTGTGGGAATGGATTACCACTATGGGCCCTTTTCCAGCAGGAATATGATGGAACAGATCCGTATCCGCGATCTCTCAGGCCGCAAGATCGCCATAGATGGTGACTTTCTTCATTACGATGAAAAAGGGCGACCTGAGGGGCGCGACTCCGAAACTTTGCGGGCGACCATGACCTTCTTCCCGGAACGGCCCCGGGATTGGGTCTTCGACTCATTTCTGCTCGAAAAGGACCGGCATTATATCTATACCGACCTTCACAAGACCATTGGCGCAAGGCATCGGGACCGCTTTGGGGAAACTCCTTTCGCTGTGGTCGGCGAACTCTCGATGGGTAAAGAAGCCCAGATCAAACACGGAGTAAGTTGGAAAACGAACGTCTACCTGAACAAGCTCGATAAATACCTAAATTCAGTGCAGTGGGACCGTTGATCTTCGGAAGCGTCCGTACGGGAGAGAACAGGGCGCGTAATAACTTGACACCGGCTGACCAGTGTGGCACCGTGACCCAAATCGGTGTCGGAGTCGCCATGATCAGGAAATTCTTTGCAATCAGTCTCTGTCTGATCGCAGTAACTGCTCCCGCGGTCTGCGTGGGGGACGCCTCTGAGGTGGCCGATTCTTCGTACTGGTCAAAGCTCGTGCATGAGGAGAATTCCCTGGTTGCCAGCGTACTTTATCTGCCCTATATGTTCCTTCAGATTCCCGGCCGAATCATTGAGGGCATAGTGAATCCGAAGCCCGCCAGCCAAGCCACAATTCCACCAGCCGCCCACAGGGCGCACTAAACCGATACCAACCCATATACCGGTTGCCTATTTTTTTGTCCGATTTGCTTCAGCGAGTCGCGGGGTCATTGCGAACAGTGAAATGCCGCGTTCCGCTGGAAAGCAATTTCCGCGGCGCGGGATTGGGGATCGCTTTGGGCCGCGGAGCCTTCGCAATGACAATTTTCAGGCTACGTGCGGCCGCCGGCCTTCCACAGAGATGATCTTGTGGTAGAACGGATAGTTTTCTCGGCGATCACCATACGCGCAAAAAAAAGCCGGGCTGCATCAAGCCCGGCAGTTTAGGAGGTAAAGGAGTGTTGAAGTTCTCGTTGTTAATTTATTGCTTCAACATTCATGTATAAGATATCAAAAAGTAAGGGCTTTGTCAATATAAAAATTTAGGCGCAAACCTATGTAACGGGCTTCTTCAATGAAATGGTCTTGTCAATGGATCGATGGCCAAAAAGCCACCCCAGGGCCACTACATTCAGTACGAGGCTCCCGAATTCGAGGACGCGGGTGAGGTCGGAGTCGAGGAATCCCTCCTGTCCGAGCCGTATCACATGGTACAGCAGGACAGGGGTATCGACCATGAGAAAGACTATGGCCGGCATTACGGCCCATTTTTTCTCGTTCCACATTGCCAGTCCGAGCAACAGAGCCGGGATCATGGTGACGGCGAAATAGACGATCTCGAAGTCAACCGCCGTGGAGTATGGAGGTGGGTCCAGCCCTAACATATAGATATAGCAGAGGTAAAGAAAGCTCTTGAGGTAGAACCATAGGCCGGCAAACCAAAAGGCCAATGGAAAGTCGAAATCAAATCTCCTCTGAGGGAACCACTGAAAAGGCAGCCATTGTCTATCTTTCATGATTTGTTTCCCTTATCGCCTCGAATATAAAGGGAACCGATCACATAATTCAGTGACCTGGACCTTGGTTCGGGCGATCATGTCCTCGTCCCCGGGATTAGTCAAGACTTTCGAAATGAACGACCCTATCAGCCTCATCTCATCAGGCCCCATGGACCTGGTACTAACCGCCGGCGTGCCCACACGAATTCCGGAAGCTTTGGCCGGAGGCAACGGATCAAAGGGGATAGAGTTCTTGTTGACCGTGATACCGGCACGTTCCAGCAATTCCTGAGCCTCGGCTCCATTGATACCCTTGTCAGTCAGGTCAATCAGGATGAGATGGTTGTCCGTGCCTCCAGAGATCAGAGTAAAGCCTTCTTCCACGAGGCTTTCAGCCAGCCAGTGCGCGTTCACGAAGAGTCTTTTTTGGTAATCGCGGAACTCTTCTGTTGCGGCTTCGGCAAAAGATACCGCCTTGGCAGCAATGACGTGCATCAAGGGGCCACCTTGCATTCCAGGGAATATGCATGAGTCTAAGGCCGCGGCATAGTGTTTGCGGCACATCACCATTCCGCCTCGCGGGCCTCTGAGGGTCTTATGTGTAGTTGTGGTGACAAAGTCGGCGTGTGGGATGGGGGAGGGATGCAAATCTGCTACTATGAGACCCGCAATATGAGCAATGTCGGCCATGAGCACCGCACCCACTTCCCGTGAAATGTCCGCGAAGGCGCTGTAGTCGATTATTCTCGGGTACGCGCTCGCTCCGGCTATGATCATCTTGGGTTTGTGTTTGCGTGCAAGTTCACGGACCTGATCGTAATCGATCCTGTGATCGTCTTGCCGCACAGAGTACGGGATCACGTGATAAAGCCTTCCCGAGAAATTTTTCGGATGCCCCATGGACAAATGGCCTCCATGGGCAAGATCCATCCCCAGGTAAGTCTCCCCAGGTTTCATGACCGAAAAATAGACGGCCATATTAGCCTGGGTACCCGAATGCGGCTGAACGTTGACGTGATCGCACCCGAAAAGATCCATTGCGCGCTTTCGAGCCAGTTCTTCCACCACATCCGCGTGAATGCAGCCGCCATAGTAACGTCTGCCAGGGTAACCTTCCGCGTACTTGTTGGTCAGAATGCTCCCTTGCGCCTCCATGACCGCAAGGGAAGTGAAATTCTCTGAAGCGATCAACTCGAGGCGATGTTCCTGTCGGCTCTTTTCATCGGCAATGATTCTAAATATTTCCGGGTCGGTCTGCTCAAGCGGGGTCATCGTTTTCCTTCGTGATGTAAAGGGGACAAGCTGCATCAGTGTCCGATGGTGATTCTGGCGGACTTCGAAAGGTCAAGGGCCTTCAATGCGATCGATCCGTCTCTGATGCCTTCCTCCCTCGAATGAGGTTTCCAGCCAGGTCCTGAGAATTGCGAGGGCCGCTTCCGTGCCCGTAACCCGGCCTCCAATGATAAGGACGTTGGCATCGTTATGAGCCCGACTCATGCGCGCCTGATATTCGCTGGTGCACAGAGCGGCGCGAATCCCTCTGAACCGATTGGCCGCTATGGACATGCCCAGGCCGGTACCGCATATAAGAACACCGCGGGGAGTCTCACCGCTTTGGATCCTTTCACACAGCAAGCGTGCATAGTCAGGGTAGTCGCAAGAGATATCGGCTGCGCAGCCTACGTCCACAACTTGGAACCCATCCTGTTCCATTACCTCTTTAAGAAAGGTCTTGAGGTTGAAACCGGCGTGATCCGATCCTATGAGAATTGTTTCCATCTATACCACGCGTCTAAGAACCAGGCTTGCATTCTGTCCTCCAAACGCGAAACTGTTGGAAAGGCCGTATTCCATCTCCCTTGCAACAGGCTTGTTTGGAGTATAGTCGAGATCGCAGTCAGGGTCAGGAGTTTCCAGGTTGATGGTTGGAGGGACCATTCCGTTGTTGAGCGCCAATACGGTATAGACTGCCTCCACCGCTCCCGCAGCTCCTATCAGATGGCCCGTCATGGATTTGGTTGAACTGATCGAAACTTTTTGGGCCGCTGTGCCAAAGAGCCTCTTGATCGCATGGGTTTCCATCTTATCATTGAGATCAGTGGAAGTCCCGTGGGCATTGATGTAGTCGATCTGCGCAGGTTCGATGCCCGCCTCCTCCAGCGCCTGCTTCATGGACCGGTACGCACCTTCTCCATTCGGGTCAGGCATAACATAGTGATAAGCGTCGTCTGTAGCGCCGTATCCCACGATTTCCGCATGAATCTTGGCGCCTCGGTTTCGAGCGTGTTCCAGAGACTCAAGCACCGTGATTCCTGCACCTTCTGAAAGTACAAACCCATCCCGGTTCAGGTCGAACGGCCTGGATGCTTTCTGAGGTTCCTCGTTGCGGCAAGACAGGGCCCGCAGGGCATTGAAACTGGCAACGGAGAACATTGTTACGACCGCTTCTGCTCCGCCGGACAACATGACGTCCGCACGGCCTTCGCGCACCATTCTGAATGCTTCTCCAATGGCGGACGTGCCTGAGGTGCAAGCATTCACCACACCGAAATTCGGCCCCTTGAAGCCGTACTTAATCGCCAGCATGCCCGGAGCCAGATTAATGACCGATTTGGTGATCGTCAAAGGATGGACCCCTCTAGGCCCTTTTTCTCTTATCGTTCCTACCCCTGCTTCTATTGTGGCCAAACCTCCAATTCCGGATCCAATGATGACGCCACAGCGGTAAGGATCTGCCTGGGTTGAGGGCAACCCCGATTGCGAAAAAGCTTCCCCCGCAGCTACCAGAGCAAACTGTTGATATCGGTCCATGCGGCGCAGTTCCTTCGTGGGAATGTGACCGGCAGGATCGAAGTCACCGCGGACCTCTCCGGCAATGCGCGTAGCCAACCCGTCCACATCGAATAGAGTAATCGGTCCCACACCCGAACGCGCGGCCTGCAAAGCGCCCCAGTTGGCCTCAATGCCGCTGCCCAGGCATGTGACCAGTCCCATGCCCGTAATTACAACTCTCTGTTGCAACGTCTCCTCCAGAGCACATCACTTGTTCAGTCAGCTTCTATCACGAAGCCTTCTTGTGCTCTCGTATGAAATCGGCCACATCCTGAACAGTTTGGATCTTTTCGACTTCTTCGTCTGTGATTTCCAGACCGAACTCGTCTTCGAGGAGGGCAATCATGTCGTAGATGTCCAGCGATTCAGCGCCCAGATCTTCCACAATCTTTGAACTCATTTCGATGTTGTCTTTGTTGACGTCAACCAGTACCTCGGCAACTAGTTCCACGACTCTTTTGTCCAAATCGTCCATGTTGGGTATCCTCCCAGAGGTATTAAGTGGTACGCGTTCTCGTAGTCGGCCAACGCATCCCTAAGCCGGCCTCGGCCTATTCGAGGGCATGACTGCCGCTGCTACATGTACAGCCCGCCGTTGACCCGAATCACCTGACCCGTCACGTACTCTGACATACCGGAACAGAGGAAGAGGACCGCAGCGGCCACGTCTTCGGGCTTTCCGGTTCTGCGAAGTGGGACGTGCGATCGAATAACTTCCAACTGGGCTTCTGTCAACTCATCGCTCATCCCACCCTTGATAATTCCCGGCGAAACACAGTTAACGAGTATGTTGCGGGGGGCCAATTCCCTCGCCAGCGCTCTCGTAAACCCGATCAAGCCGGCCTTTGAAGCGGAATAGTTCACCTGTCCTGCGTTTCCCGCTTCGCCGGCAGTGGATGTCACGTTAATTATTCTACCCGCCCTATTTCTGATCATCGTCTTGCTTACAGTGCGGCACAAATGAAATGCCCCTGATAGATTCGTCACCAGTACTTCATCCCAATCGGGATCCTTCATCCTCCCGATCAGCCCGTCGCGTGAAATCCCTGCGTTATTCACAAGAATGTCTATGGTCGGCCGATGCTTGAACAGCTCTGCTATCCCTGTCTCCACTGCCGAGGCGTCCCTGACGTCAAACGGCACAAGCTCCCCGGTTCCACCTTCCTCTCTGATTAAATCGAGAGTGAGACGGGCAGCCTCTTCATTGCTACGGTAGTTAACTGCTACAAAAGCACCGGCGCTCGCAAGTGACAGACAAATCGCCCTTCCAATACCACGGGAGCCTCCCGTGACCATGGCGGTCTTTCCATCCAAGCTGACCAAGGTCGTGCGACCAGCTTTCATCCGGACACACCTTGAAAAGCGCGTACTCCCGCCAGGTCGGAAACACTTATGACCACTGCCTCTCTGTCGATCCGGCGCATGAGACCTGCCAGCACCTTGCCCGGTCCAATCTCCACGAAGGTTTCAGCGCTGTTTTCTCGCATAGTTCGGACGCAATCTTCCCAGAGAACCGGCCGCACCACCTGATCGGTCAACAGTTGCTTAACCCCGTGATCCGACGCGGGATATTTTTGAGCGGTCACATTTGCTATGACAGGAAAGCTGGAAGCTCCCGCTGACACACTGTCCAACCTGGACCGAAGCGCCTCCCTCGCGGGCTGCATCAGACTGGTGTGAAATGCCGAAGAAACAGGCAACATGACGGCTCTGGTTTTTTTCTCTTTCTTGGCTGCTTCCACGGCACGGGTCACGGCCTCGACGTGACCCGAGATCACCACCTGATCCGGAGCATTGAAGTTCGCCGCTTCCAGCACGTCTTCACCTCTATGGAGTTCCACAAGCCGCAGGACTCCCTCCTTGGGGAGGCCCACCAACGCTGCCATGCAGCAAGTTCCCGACGGTTGGGCTTGATCCATTCCGAGGGCCCGAACACGAATGATGTCTAGGGCATCCTCAAAAGAAAGGACCCCTGCCGCGCAAAGGGCCGAATATTCACCCAGCGAATGCCCGGCGGCCATGATCGGCTCCAGGTGAAAGCCGTCTCGAAGCACCTCCAGCAGGGCCATGGAATGGACGAAAATCGCCGGCTGGGTGTGAACCGTCCGGTTCAACTCGTCCGCACGATCTCCGGCCATGATCTGACTCAAGGGGTATCCGAGAATTTCGTCGGCCCGCGCCAGCAACGCCCGCGCCTTGGGGCTTTCTGCCGCGAGATCGGCAGCCATTCCGGGGAATTGAGATCCCTGCCCGGGAAACATCAACGCGATCTGCCCGCGTTTCTGAGCACTTGCAGAAGCTGTCATGTTTCCGCGCTTAGGACTCCGTCACGATCACGGCTCTGCCCTTATAGAAGCCGCAACCGGGGCAGATCCTGTGCGGCAGCATCAGCTGAGAGCATTGGGGACACTTCACGAGGTTCACGGCCGTCAGTTTCTTGTGAGTTCGGCGTTTGTCTCGCCTCGTGCGGGACACACGTTTCTTTGGCACAGGCATGGCATATCCTTTTCAATTTTAACTGTATCTGTCCAGGCCAGGCACCTACCGGATTGGCTTTCCAGCAGCCTTCACGGTTCGGACCACTCGGCCTGAACTCCGCCCCTGCCGCCGCTATCACCCCTTTAGGGTAAGTGCGCGACAGGTTGAGAATTCATTCTGCTATCTTGTCCTTTAGGTGGGCCAATGCTTCCCACCTTGGATCCACAGGGCCCTCAGCCGGACAAGTGCACTCGTTGGATCCTTTCAGCGCACCGCAGTGCGGGCAAAGGCCCGGACAATCTTCGCGGCACAAGGGCTTCATGGGAACGTTCAGGAGAAGTTCCTGAACGATAAGCTCACCGGGATCCATCTCCGATCCCTTGGCCAACAAAGCATCAGCCTCAGGTTGTTCTCGCTCGTCTCGCCCGGGGATCTCGGCGGGGCCGCGACGAATCACCAGGTTCACACCCAAATCTGTTTCTGTCGCAAAATCGACAAGACAGCGGGAACATTGCAGATGCATCAGAGCGTTCACTGTCCCGATAAAAAAAATGTCATCTCCGCTGACCGAGATTCGGATATGACCCTTTATATGTGGATCTATAGATATCCCTTCGGATTTGGGAATAGTTTCCAGGGCCTCGGACAGTATGTCTTGCTCCGGTGAAAAATTCAATTCCAAACCTTCTTCAGGGATGTCTTCGATTCGGATTTTCATTGCGCGGGGGCTTCTCCGCTTCCTAAGAGTAAACTGAAAGAATATAGCTGTTTATAAACTGAAGTCAAGCAAAAGCTGCTCTCGCGGTAACCTTTCAGTTACTCTAGTGAATTTCGGTTCTCCTCGCAAGAATGACTGGGGTTTTCGGGTGGCTGCCCCTCGTGACTTGAAGAGTCACATTGCTGATTAAAGTAATTTATATCATATGTGGCAAAGATATTGATATTAAGCGAAATATATTGACTTTTTCGGGTCAAGGCGATATAGTGCACATGACGAATTCCATTACCGGAGATACGGCCCATGAACAAGAAAAGGCTTATATATTTAAGTATTTCACTCCTTTTGATTATTGGCCCGGCTTCTTCCGCCCTCTGTGACATGCTCTATGCTTATGCTCCCATGAATGCCGTCACTGCTGAGCCGGATACTCCTTATAACCTGGATGAAATCCCCAAGTGCTCCAGGGTCTATTATGTCCCATGTCCCACATGGGGGCCTTTTGCCGCTTACCTTCCCGATTTGCCGCCAGTTTCACAACCCTTCCCCGGCCCTTTCGGAATTCCCGTCCCGGTGCCGTGAGCAAGACCATTTGAACACGGCGCTAATATTGGCCCGGCCTAGAGACGTATTCCGCTTGGTTAGTCGGCCGCGGCATCATGGTCGTCCAGCCATTTCAGTATGTGCGGGAAAACTTCAGGCTCCGCCCTGATACCCATTAGCAGATCCATGTGCCCATAATCTTCCACGCACCCGGTCTCTTTGCCGAATATGAGGCATTTTCGTTCCGCTGTTTGCTCGCCGGTTTCGCACGCGGCGACAACCGATTCTGCTGGAGCCATCAAATCTTTCGACCCCCCCACGATAAAGATAGGGATGTTCGACTTAGAGAGATCTTCCAGGTATGGCTTCCCATTCTTAGGAGCAAACCGGCCGGTTGCCAGGAACCTGCCGAAATTCAACCATATCGCGTTGGAAGTGACCAGTTGAGATGCCAACGCCACCACCTTCCTGGCCGCCACCGGTTCCGTGTTTGGAGGATAAAATGGACCCGCCATATACGCGGACGTCCTGTGGGCTACTGGAATCACTAACCGGGCCAAAAAGGGGAGGGGGGATACGGGTAAGTATTCGAGGACTCGTCGAAAGGTCAGCAAGGTTCTGAATGCTTTGTTATGTATCATGGAAAAATCCGCGGGCGCCCCGACAGTGATGGCGGAAACTATCCGTGGATTGTCGTGTTGAGCCAAGTATGCCAGCACGAGTAATCCTCCCATGCTGTGGCCCACCCAGTGGACTCCTGCGGCCCCCGTCAGCTCGAGAACGCGTGCAATGATAGCGGGTAAGTCGGTGCCCAGATGGTCTTCAAATACCCAGGAATAGGGCACATCCGAGTGAAACAAGCCTGGCCGGTCGCTCATGCCTGAGCCGCGCAGTTCGGCAACCCAAACATCTCTACCGCGGTCCCTGAGGAATCTTCCCAGACCGGGAGTTCCGGGAAGATCAAAACTGTAGCGGTTGGAGCTCAAACCGTGACAAAGTATCACAGGGAGCCCCCTGGGGCCACCTTGGGGCCGATAGTGATGCACGGCGAGGCGCCAGCCATCGTGCGCACGCACGTAGAAGGTTTCATCCTGTCCTGTAGGAGCCGAGTACCATTCCCCCCAAAAGTAGCCGCACACAATCAGTAGGATGACAGCCATGATCAGGAAGTAAATGATCGTAAGAAAATTTTCCAGCATTGGACCTCCGGGTGCAGATCATAGAACCTCGGCCTGCTCTGGCCGTACGCCTTCCCCCTTTGGTCGGTCGGCAGCCACGGTTTGCAACTGCCATGACCTCGTGTCAAAAGAGCTGACAAAAAAAGTGTTGGAAGCCGTCTTTATGCCATAGCCCCCAAGCCAATCTTGCAGTCCACGCAGCGATCAAGCCTGCCACAACAAGCCAAGTTATGAAGTGTCCACGCTTCTCAATGTGCTGAAGCAAAGAAACGGTACGCCCAACGTTGAGGTAGGCGAGAACTCGGTAAGGAATTTGCAGGCAACAAAGAATGAACAACAGGGGCCCGCAGGGATTTAGCTGCAAGGCTGAGGCGATGTCACCCCTGGCCATGGCAACAAAACTGCGGGTGAGGCCGCATCCAGGGCACGAAATGCCAAAAACCGCGTGACTCAAGCACGTGTCGGGCAGAGGGAGCTGAGCGCCCGAAACAGGCACCGTCATATAGAGACCCGTATCACCCCGTGGTTGCAGGAGAAAGGAGCCAAGAAGGGCAATGAGAGCCAATCCCAAGATCCAGAGATGCTCAACTCTTTCCATGCTTGAGTCATGAAGAGCCATCGCGTCAACATAAAACTACAGAACAGTTTGTCAAGTATGGACGCTGCCGGTGTCCGGAATCGGACGCGCCGGAAGATGATGAATTGGAACGGAAAAAACGCTCTGTCAAAGCCATCTGCGCCAAGGGATATTTTATTATAATTCTTGACAATATTCCCATCCTCTGCTAATTCCACCCAAATCAGTGAGTCCCACGCATGCGTGGCGATTCGATTCAAGGAGGATGTGTATGGGATCCTTTTTCAGGGGCCGGCTCCATCCGGGCGTGATGGCGTGCCTTACCCTGATTATGTATTTTTTCTCCACATCTTCAATATATGCAGATGAGTGTAAAAGAGTGCCCAACATCCTGGTGCTTTTCGACGCTTCAGGGTTTATGAAAGAGAAGGACCGCTACCAGTTGCTCTTGACACAAATGGGCTTCTTCGAAAAGGCCATGCCCGTCACTGCTGATGGCTTCTTCAATGTTGGGCTGCGGCACTACGGCCTAAAGGTCGGGATGGGGTGCGAAAACACTGAGAGTATCCTTGCGCTTCAGCCCTGGGATCCTGAGAAATTCTTGAATGCGTTTCCGAAAACAGTGTCGTATGGCGTCAGTTCTCTGTCCGCGGGGCTGAGAGCCGCGGCCGACGAGGTAGCATCGGCTACCGGCAAGAGCATCATATTGGTCATTGGAGGCGGAATCGAGTCTTGCAAAGCTGATCCGGTGACAATAGCCGAGCAAATAAGCCGGAATAATCCAGATCTTGAGATCCACACTTTTCAGATAGGAAACGCTCAGGACGGAAGTTTCTACCTAAAGGCCATAGCCCAGAAAGGGAGAGGGACATACAACACCGTCGAGTCCCACAACAATCAAGCAGCGTGGTACGCGTGGATGATGAGAAACCTTGTCACTCCTTGCGGTCCTTCCGTTCGTCCTCCTGGCGGAGCCAAGGCATCGGCGCCTGTTGGCCCGGTAACGTTTGATTACAACAGCTTTTCAGTTAGATCTACCGACCCTGCGGCGGATGCTACAAACTTGGCTGCCCTACAGGCGGCGGGACAAGCTCTTAGAGCAAATCCAGCGGTTCGTGTAAACCTTCACGGGTTTTCAGACGGCAGGGGTAAACCGGAATACAATTTGAAACTTTCGCGCAAGAGAGCTGAGGCTGTGGCCCAGTTTCTTGTGACCACGTACGGGATTCCTTCCTCCCAAATAGGGATTGTGGCTCATGGCGCGTCTCAGGCCATGTTGGGGGCATCCGCGCCGGCTCAGGAAAGATTAGGTCGCAGAGTGGAAATTGAGATCACACAGTAACTGCTTGGCTCAAGCGATGGCGGTTGAGGCTGTGATTTCCGGGTCGAGTTATGGTTATGGCCCTTGATGTGTCCGTGTTAAGATCATGCGTTGAGTTGTCGTGAGCTGATTCTTGGAAGGCCTTTCTCAATCCCTTTTTTATCTGTAAGATAGATCCTACCATGAGGTTTCTTCTGAGAGCAGATTTCTCCCGTAGGCGGTATTTTGTGCTCGTGGGCTGTTGGCTCGTTATAGGGGCACTGACGCAGCTGTCATCTGTCGCCCGTGCGAATGACCAGTCCGCAATAACCGCAGATAAGCTGCTTAGCACAGGGCAGTTACTTACGGAAAGAACACACTACCTGGAGGCCCTTGACCTTCTGCAGGAAGCCAAGGACAAGTTGGATGCAGCGGGGACGAATAACACGGCCATGTACGCGGACGTCCTCTTTGCTCTAGCACAAACGAAGATCAAGGCACGCAATCTTCAAGATTTTCCTGCATATTATGTAAAGACTGCTCTTCAAGATATTCAAGCAACGAACAAGCTGAGGGAAAAACTTTCTAACGTGCTTCCTCAGAAGTTGGCAGAGGGTTATTATCTCGAAGGATACATAAACAAGAAGTTTTTTGTGCGCAAGAGTGCAGCGCGGTCTTGCTTTGAGAAGGCCAAGAATATTGATCCGGGTTCTGTCGCGGCCAAAAGGGAATTGTACGAACTTGACGCGGAAGAACAGAAATAGCTTCAGTGAGGCTCAACGGCCCTGAGGCAAGATGGCCAACGTTTGTCGCGTTCAGCCGAGCCGGAGACGGGTTACTATGATGAAGAAAGCCAGAGAAAAGGAAGAGGGGGCCGAGCATTTCGATCAGCAACTGGAGAAACTCCGATCCATTGTAGACAGGATGGAACACGGCGGTTTGAGTCTGGAAGAAAGCCTGAAGCTGTTCGAAGAGGGGATCGGTTTATCCGGCAGTCTGTTTGAAATACTGAACCGTGCCGAAGGAAAGGTTGAAGAGCTGTTGGCGACAATGGAACGAGTTCCTTTCACCCGCGGGGAAGAATAGGCTGAGAAGTTCGTGAACCTTGAGGAATGCCTTTCTCTGAAGCGTGATTTGGTGGATAAGGCTCTTGACGACATGCTTCCAGGAGAGGATAATAATTCGGAAACATTACACCGGGCCATGAGGTATAGCCTCTTTGCCGGGGGAAAGAGGATTCGCCCTATATTGGCCATGGCGGCCGCGGACGTGGTAAACGGCGATCCTCCGGGTGTGTTGCCTCTGGCGGCAGCTCTTGAGTGTATCCACACGTATTCCTTGATTCACGACGACCTTCCCGCCATGGATGACGATGACTTAAGACGGGGGAAGCCTACCGCTCACAAGGTTTTTGGAGAGGCTGTAGCCATCCTGGCAGGGGACGCGCTCTTGACCTTTGCTTTTGAGGTTCTGACTTCGCCGGGGGTGATACGTGTTTACCGACCGGAGAGGCTGTTGGGTGTGATAGGCGAGTTGGCTGTTGCTGCGGGTCATGAGAATCTCATTGCAGGCCAGGCGATGGATATTATGAGTGAGGGAAAGTCTCCCGACCCGGAAACCGTAGGCCAAATCGTTCGATGCAAAACCGGTGCTCTGATTAGGGCTTCCTTGACCTGCGGCGCGCGACTGGCTGGAGGCAGCCGAGAGCAAATCGGAATTCTCGGGCAATTCGGTGAAAAGTTGGGTGCCGTTTTCCAGATCAAGGATGACTTGCTCGATTTGGAAGGAGACCCGACAAAGCTGGGCAAAGCAGTCAAGAAGGACCGGCAGCGCGGTAAGCTCACTTATCCCACGCTGCTGGGCAAGGAAAAAGCAAGGGAAATGATGCAGGAGCTGTTGGAATCCGCGCTGAGGACGATACAGCCTCTAGGCAGCAAGGCGGAATGCCTTACACTGATCGCCAAGTATGTCGGCGAACGCATTACCTGATTTTTTGGGTATCACATGGAAGAACCAACGGTAGTTCAGGAAAATTCGATTCTTGCTCGGATAGAAACGCCGGGTGACCTCCAAGGTCTTTCTGTGGAGAGCCTGAAGATTTTGGCCGGCGAAGTTCGTGAACTCATTATCCAGACCGTCTCCCAGAGGGGAGGACATCTGGCTTCAAGCCTCGGAGTGGTCGAGCTTACGCTCGCCATGCTCAAAGTCTTTTCCCCGCCAAAGGACCGGATGGTATTCGATGTAGGGCATCAAGCCTATGCATACAAAATTCTCACGGGCCGCCGCGACGCTTTTCACTCGTTGCGGACCAGAGGCGGCCTTGCCGGTTTCCCCAGGAGAGACGAGAGCGATTACGACATCTTCGACGTGGGGCACGCAGGGAACGCAATCAGCGTTGCCGCAGGACTCGCACAGGCGCGCTGCTTCAGCGGCCACAACCACAAGGTGATTGCTGTGGTGGGCGACGGGTCCTTAACCTGCGGCGTCTCCTATGAGGGTTTAAACCAGGCGGGGGCAGCCAAGAAGGATCTGATAATAGTTCTCAACGACAATGAAATGTCCATCTCTCAAAATGTTGGGGCCATGGCCGCGTATCTGAACCGCATCATGACCGGCCAATTAGTGACTCGCTTCAGGGACGAAGTGAAAAATATCTTGAAAAATATCCCCGGAGTGGGCCGATCCATGTATTCCCTCGCCAAGCAATTCGAGGATGCACTGAAGAACTTCATCACACCGGGCCGTCTCTTCGAGGAACTCGGTTTCACTTACGTGGGCCCCATCGACGGCCATCAGATAAAGCATCTAATAGACACGTTCGCAAACGTGCAACGATTTCGCGAGCCTGTCTTGATTCATACGATCACGTGCAAAGGGAAGGGATATTGCCATGCGGAGGAAGATCCTAGCCGATTCCACGGGGTAGGGCCCTTTGAAATCCAGACCGGCAGTGTGGAAGAATCTGAGGGGCCCCCGTCTTACACGTCCGTTTTTGGCAACACTCTGGTGAAGCTGGCAGGTAAAGATCCGAGGATCGTGGCCATCACTGCGGCCATGGAATACGGCACCGGCCTGGCTGAATTCGCCCGCCTCTTCCCTAACCGCTTCTTCGATGTCGGGATAGCTGAACAGCACGGGGTAGTATTTGCCGCCGGCCTGGCGAAGGAAGGCTATCGCCCGGTGGTTGCCATTTACTCCACCTTCATTCAAAGGGGCTACGATCACCTCATCCACGATGTGTGCATGCAAAAGTTTCCAGTTGTTTTTGCTCTGGATCGCGCCGGATTGGTAGGCGAGGATGGGCCAACCCATCATGGGGTCTTCGACATAGCCTTCACCAGGAGTATCCCTAATATAATTGTCATGGCGCCCGCAGACGAAGATGAATTGGCGGATATGCTCGCCACCGCTCTGGATTTGGGTGTTCCATGCGCAATACGATACCCCCGTGCCCATGGCCTCGGGGTCACAGTCAAAAAGGAACCGACGGTCTTGCCCGTGGGGAGGGCACGTATGGCTGCAGAAGGCGAGGACATGCTGATCATTGCCGTGGGGTCTATGGTGGCACCGGCAGTTGAAGCGTCTCGCATTCTCAGGAAGGAAGGGATCGCTGCGGGTGTCTTGAACCCTCGTTTCGTCAAACCGCTGGACCCGGACATGATCTCCGCGCGAGCTGCCTCCGCAGGAAACGTCCTGCTAGTCGAAGAGGGAGTCCTGCCGGGAGGATTTGGGGGCGCAGTGCTGGAACTTTTTTCAGATCAGGGGCTCCAAGGCGTAAGGACCGCTCGACTGGGCATTCCAGATACGTTTGTGGAGCATGGAACCAGATCGGAACTCCTGGAAGATCTTGGCCTGACAGCCCAGGGCATAGCGGACCGCGCTCGCTCAGTGCTTGATGGCCGGCCTCAGGCAAAGGTAAGGCGCGTTTCCTACATCAGGCAATAGCGTTCGCTCAACTGTCCGCTCTTTCACCGGCTCTGACTAAAGAACTATTAATATATAAATGAGTTATTTCCTTGGCTCCTCAAGACGGGATCGCAGCCGCACTTCCTGGTCAGCGGGCTCCGTCTCATGCGCGTGGATCGGTATAGCCGGGTGCCGCCATTTTCGCGCCAAACCAGACGCATCTCATGATCATTGAACGACAGGAGCCTCAGCCCACGGGAGATGTTCCTTCATGAGTGAAGAACTCCTTAAGTCAAAAGCTCTAATGCCCGAGGCCTCGAAAGAGAGAGACTCCAAAGTCGGGACGCCACAGGTGGGCTTTGATCCTGCAAAGTTGGTGCTCCTGTTTAATGCGTCAAACGCCTTGGCATCAACTACTGATCTGGACCAACTCCTGGCCGTAATTGTCGGCGAAGTTCAAAATGTGCTCAATTGCGAAGGAGCTGGAGTGCTCCTGTACGACAAGGAGCGGGATGACTTTTATTGGAAAACTGTTCGAGACAGAGAGAGTTTTCTTTCTTCCGCCCAAGAAGATATTCGAATACCGAAGGATCAAGGGGTGTGCGGTTGGGTCTTCAGCACCGGTGAGCCTGCGCTCGTTAATGATGCTCTCAATGACCCGAGGGTTTACAGAGAAGTTGACACTAAATCCGGCTTCATCACTCGAACCATGATTTGTGTCCCTTTACAGACGCGAGAGAAGCGGCTCGGGGTTTTGTATGCCCTCAATAAGATAGACGCCGCATTTACCGACGAAGACGTTGAGATAATGGTGGCCTTATCGAGTAACGTGGCGCTGGCCCTGGAAAATGCGTCGTACTACGAAAGGCTGACAAACTCGCACAGAGAACTGGAACGTCTTAACCGAGTGAAAAACAAGATGCTCAACCATCTCTCCCATGAACTTAAGACCCCTTTGGCAATAGTCGAGGCTTCTCTGAGGATCTTGCAGCGGCGACTCGAAGCACGGGGGGTGCACAATGACGAATTGGCTTTTGAGCG
This sequence comes from Desulfomonilaceae bacterium, assembly GCA_052146735.1. GTDB lineage: Bacteria > Desulfobacterota > Desulfomonilia > Desulfomonilales > Desulfomonilaceae > CAWBBA01. The sequence continues at coordinate 30,064 of JBKQMK010000236.1, forward strand.
CATGATGAGAAACATTGGTCGCCTTAAAACGATCGAAAGACAGGTCAGTCACATTGTGGAGGAAAAAGAATACGAGGAGCGGCAAGTCATCTCTGGTTTTCTCGACCATATGCAGGACCTTATCGATATCGAGCAGGAAGAGCAGCCTCACCTTCGCGAGGGCCTGGAAGCCTTAAGGGACAAGATAGAACAGTATTTCCCAAGCAAGCGTGAAGAGACGGAGAGAATTTCCATCACCGCTGCTTTCCAGGCTGCACAGTTTCGGGTGAATCAGATGACTGCAGACCGTCTGGTGGATATCCGTTTTGTGCCGCCCGACCCCGTAATCATAAGGATTCAGCCGCAGATCATGCTGGCCGTGATCGGAGGATTGGTGAGGAACGCCGTCGAGAATACGCCGGATTACGGAATGATTGTGATAACAGGAGAAAACTCACCCGCAGGGTACAAGATTACCGTGCGCGACTACGGGGTGGGAATTCCTGAGGGCGAGCAGCCAAATATTTTCCAGGGATTCTATCCTGTTCAGGAAACAGACCTCTACAGTTCAGGCCGACGCTATGCGTTCAACGCAGGCGGCACGGGCACAGATCTCTTGAAGATTAAGATATTCTCCGAGAGGCTGGGATTTCGCATCCGCTTTAACAGCAAACGATGTTCATGCGTTCCTACGGCCCGCGACTCATGTCCCGGAGACATAACGAAGTGCTCAGGTTGCAACGATATAGAAGATTGTTACGAAAACGGGGGCACGGAATTTGTCGTTGAGTTTCCACCGGAGCTGGTCGAACCGGAAGCCTCTCGGGCTGAGTGAGGAAGCTCACTGCAAGCTCACCAACAGCCTGGGCCTGAAGTTTGAACTCATAGCAAAGTGCACTCAAACAGTTGGCCACTGTTAATTCCACAGCAGTAGGACCGGCATCTTGCCGGTACGCATCCGTTGACTGGCTACAAGCCGGTGCCACTCTCGAAGAGTCATTGTCGTATGACGCTGTGGAAGCGAGACTGTGTGCGTGTGCGCCCACAGATTTATGTCAAAGTACTCTTATTTCTGGATTCCCCACAACTCGGTTTTGGCTGTTATTTGTTTTCGCAATTAATATAATGAGAGGCTACGGCCCTCACATCATCAACGATTTCCGGCCACTGATTGCAGCTTATCATTGAGATCCAGAAAGGAATCCATCATCAGGTTGCGAATCATTACTAGCCTATTGTGCGTGGACCCCGCTTTCCTGAGCATATCATCAACCTCTCGCTGAAGAGGCTTGAGTTCAGGGTGCTTACCCAGGAAACGGTCTCTCTCCTTCAGCGCTTTTGCCCTCCGGCTTGATTCAATTTGTATCACCTCGCCCATGCCGCACCGCCTTTCGTATCAATTGGCTGCTGTTAATATAAGGCGTAAACGGGTCGCGGTCCAGGATTCTTTCGACGCGACGGTCGTTAGTGAGTGAACGGTTCGTGTCTGCTGCGCTTGCTCGCCGTCCCCAATGCGTATGCAATGATCTCAATGGCTACCCTTCGGCGGCAGCATCACCAGGTTGCTGGTCTATGCCGTACTCCTTTAGTTTGTGCTGCAGCGTACGACGAGTTATTCCAAGAACCCGCGAAGAACGGGTACGGTTCCCGTCGTTGTCTTCGAGGGTCTTCAGGATTAGTTCTTTTTCCATCTCTCTTATGGTCATACCCGAGCGAATACCTTCGCGGATCCCTTTGGAGAGAGGATCGTCCGTAGCTTCTTGGATCGGCTCCGGAAGTTCGGAAAACGGCACATAGTCGTCCCGTGTAAGAATGACTGCCCGCTCGACCACGTTTTCCAGCTCCCGAATGTTGCCGGGCCACGAATAACGCATGAGGGCATCCAGAGCGCGGGGGTGGAACCCTTGGAGGTTCCGGCCGTTTTTCTCGTTATATATCTTGAGAAAATGTTCGATGAGCAGTGGAATGTCCTCTTTCCTTTCCCTCAAACCAGGCAAGAGGACTGGAACAACGTTGAGTCTGTAAAAGAGATCCTCGCGAAATGTCCCTTTCTTGACCTCATCCTTTAGAACTCTGTTGGACGCAGTGATGATCCGAATGTCAACCTTTACTGTGCGAGTCGAACCCAGAGGCTCAAACTCCCTCTCCTGAAGGACCCTGAGCAACTTGGACTGCGTGGCCAGACTCATCTCGCCGATCTCGTCTAGGAATATGCTCCCACCATCGGCAAGTTCAAAACGGCCGGGTCGCCTACCGATAGCTCCGGTAAAGGCTCCTTTCTCGTGACCGAAGAGTTCACTCTCGAGTAGTGTCTCGGGCAGCGCTGCACAGTTGACCTTGATGAATCTTTTTTCCGCGCGGGCCGACCCCTGATGCAGAGCATTGGCAATCAGTTCCTTGCCGGTACCCGATTCTCCCAGGATTAGCACCGACGCCTCCGTAGGTGCCACCATTGCGACTGTTTCCAGGACCTCCTTCATCTTGAGCGAGCGTCCCACAATGCGCGACGCATCGAAGAGATTCTCTATCCGTCTTCGCTGCAGGATGTTCTCTTCTTTAAGTCTCCAGAATTCTAAGGATTGCTGGACTTTGATTTTCAACTCCTCAATGTCCAGAGGCTTGGTCAGGTAGTCGTGAGCGCCGGCTTGCAGCGCTTCAACAGCGGTCTCGACGGAGGCGTAGGCGGTTATGATGATCACCGGAATGCCGGGTGATATTTTTTTTATCTGTTTGAGCGCTTCAATGCCGTCTATGTGAGTCATGCGGTTGTCCATCAGGATCAGATCGAAGAACTCATTGGAAACCTTGGCGATGGCATCAGAGCCATCCTCAGCCTCCGAGACCCTATATCCCTCAAGTGAGAGGTTTGCTTGAAGCATTTTTCGCTGGGAGGGTTCGTCGTCCACGACGAGAATTTTTGCCTTAAGATCTGTCATTGAATTTCCTATATTTTGAATACGAGTGTGCGCCGCAATCTGTGGGAAGAAACATCAGCCCTCAACCGTGAGAAGATGCGCCTATGGGCTTGCCCAAATCCATGGTAGCCTCCTCGACGGAGGCTTGGTACGTGGCTAGCGTGACAATGAACCGAGTTCCCTTACCAGGTTCAGACTCTACCTCAATTTCGCCGCCGTGCCCCTCGATAATACTTTTGACAATGGCCAGTCCTAACCCGGTTCCCTTCTTCTTGGTCGAAAAGAACGGATCAAAGAGCTTGTCCAGGTTCTCACGTGGGATTCCCCCGCCTGTGTCTTCCACTGCTATCTGCACACGGCCGTCATCGCCGGTCTCCTGGCCTATGAAGACTTTTCCTCCCTTGGGCGTGGCCTCGATGGCGTTGATGAGAATATTAAGGAATACCTGGGTCATCTGATCAGTGTCCATCAGCACAAGCGGGATGTCGTTGCCACAGGGTTTTCGGACCAGTTCGACCCCCGCTTCCGCTGCCTCCCGTTCCACCACCCTGATGCAGTGATCCAGGATCTCGTCCGCCGACCTTATGCCCAGGCGGGGTTCTCGAGGTTTGGAATAGGCCAGTAGTTTGGAAATGACCCGGTTGAGTCGATCGACTTCCGTTAGCATCAAGTCCGTGTAACGGTAATCCTCTTCCTCGAGTGGGAGCTTCTTCTGAAAATACTGTATGAAACCCCGGATCGAATTGAGTGGATTGCGTATCTCGTGAGCGACTCCTGCAGACAGACGGCCCAGCGCTGCAAACTTCTCGCTCACAATAACCTTCTGTTCCAGCTCGCGAATTAAAGTGAGATCCCGCACAATAATCACAGCCCCGCGAGTGATCGAGGATTCCGGCTCCTTAAGCGGTGAGACGGACAGGCCGAGAAAGGCTTTGCCTTTTCCTTCGCTGGAGGTCTTCACTTCCTTTTCCAAAACAGCGTCAGTATCAGAAAGGACTCGTCTGATCTCGTCCTCAAGGGGCAATAGATCCGAAATGGGACGTCCTTCCACTTCTTCCTTGGGCTTCCTGAGAATTTCCAGCGCGGTGGGGTTGAATGTCGCCACTCTCAGCGAGCGATCAACGGTGATAAGTCCGTTTGCCATGCTCTCCAGAACGTTTCGGGTATAGGTCCTCATTTCATCCAATGTGCGGCGGACCAGGTAAGAGTTCTGGACAACAAAAATGAAATACACACTGGCAGAGCCGATAACAAAGAGTATGCCCCCCATAAAGATCGCAAAGGTTATGTCCTGATGCTGGATTTGCTTGAATCGATCCATCTTTAGACCGAGGAAGAGAACCTGCTTTTGTTCGCGGTCAAACACATCCAGCAACTCTTTGCCTATACGCGTGCTACGGGCCATGACGTCGGTTTGCGCGATTTGATCCGGAAAAGGCGTGAAGGGCTTCCAGATCTCGAAAATTTGGCGACCGCTCGGTAACTCTCGCCTGAAAGACAGAGGTTCCCCAGTGCGAATCACCGTGTTTACGGTGTTCATTTCACTTCCCATCAAGAGGCGGAGGCCGATTTTAGCGGGTTCGCTGTGCGCCATGATGATCCCGTCGCTGTTGATAAGGCCCACCCATTCAACATCCGGATCTTTCGCCGCCTGCTCAATGAGCATCTGAAGATGCTCTATGCCCCAGTCTCCTTCCATGAATCCCGTGCGGGTGCCTGCCTCTAACGTGCGTATGACGGAGACGCCCTGACGGCTCGTGAACTCTTCCATACGCTCGTTCTGGGAATTGATGTTCCGCAGGGTAAAGAGGATGACGATCACGAGGAGGGTCCCGGCCACCAACACGATGGACAAGACGGGGAGATACTTGAGCAATGCCTTAATTTTCATCTTATCTGATCCGCGGGGCCGCCATGTCTTCGTCCAGGACCCGCGCCAGCGAGGATGCGCGCCGAAGCGGCAATATGTCCAAATATGAGTGATTTCGGTGCGTCAGCGGATTTATCTCCAGGGTCCAGCGCAGTAGCGTCCTGACGGACCACGGACATCGAATGATGCGCGATCCGGACGGTCCCGCTAGAGGACTATAGAAGTTTTACCACCTTCCGCGTCCGGCTTCAACCTGCAAGACTTGAACCTAAGAGCCCGACCGAGGTCTGTAGGCGTCGGCGCTCCGGATACCAAAAGTTGCTGTAATTCAATGGGGGGTCCGAAAGTGGTTGAAAATCGGCCGCAAATATGTTAAGCAACGCATTAGCAAATGGGGTTAACTGGCCAAGAAACTGATGGTTAATTGTGTATTATTAGTGAAACCTCTCTCCGGCTCGGCCGGACCGTAACCTCAGAGTCATACCCGTTAAGCCCGTAATGGAGTCGAATCATCTATCCTAAGCAGATTAACACGAGCAGTCCATGATTCAAACGAATGTTGACTTACCAGAATCCTCGTTGGTTGCAAAGGGACGCGAGCTCCTGGAAAAAGGGAATATTCCCGCTGCCGTGGAGTGTTATGGGAGGGCTTACGACCCGGAGGCGGTAGACGAGACCGAGGCTCGCAGCATGCTCATCGAGGCCCGCGCGCACCTTTCTCGAAAGCATCTCTTGGAGGCGCTGGAGAGCTTCGAAGAAGCCCTGCTCATGGGGACGGACGTTCAACGTCGGCAGGCCCTGGACGGGATTTCTGCTCTAGGGGAAATCAGGGCAGGTCTACGTTCCCTCACCGCATACCTGAAAAAAGGTTTCAAAGAGATTTTTGGCCAGCAAAGACCCGGTTCGCTCGGAATCGCTCTCGTCTCGGATGAGGAAAACATTGTGCTTATCTCCGAAGAAGCTATCCAAAGCCTGCCGGCTCCTCTGGCCAAGGGAGGCAGGATCAGCCGGCTCCCTCCACATCTCGCGGATCATCAGCTGCCCATTGAGACGGACAAATGCATCCCGTACGTAAATGAAGATGACGCACGGCACATTTTAGAGGTGGCCGCGGCTTTGCGGCAGGTCCAAAGGACCGTCTAGACTCTTTGATGCTGTGGTCGGACATGTCCCGGCCCACTTATGATGAATTGTCTCGGCCATTATTTGTCTGAAATCGCTCTCCGGACCTGGGCAAACCTGGCGATCAAAGATCGCCTTGCGAAAGCCCTGCCGTAAATCAGTTCTTTTTGCACGGAAAGCGGCAGCTTGGCTCCCGAGGAGGTGCCTCCATTCGCCGGAAAAATCGGACATGGGCCCTTGAATTGCATTAGCGCTACGTCAGCCGAGCACCGGAGCCTTGACACTGGCTCGATAATTAATTACACCTGTGCCATCGGAAGGTGGGTTAATCATTAGACCTGATTCCATGTGAGGCGGTTTTACTTGCGTATTCTTGGCTTGGATATCGGATCGAAAAGAATTGGGATCGCACTCAGCGATGAACTGGGTTTCACGGCCCAGGGCATCGAAACCCTGATCTGCCGGACGCCGGAAAAGGATGTCGACCGTATTCTTGAGCTTTCCGTGGAATATGGGGTCCAAGAGATTGTCGTCGGGATGCCGTACAATATGAGTGGGACCGAGGGTCCACAAGTCCATCGGGTGCGGGCGTTTGTCGAGCAGATCCACCGGAGGGTGGACATCCCTGTGCGTGAATGGGATGAACGGTTGTCGACCGCGGCCGCGGAACGAATCTTGTTGGAAGCTGATATGAGCCGCTTGAAACGCCGAAAAGTTATAGACAAGCTTGCCGCTGTTATAATTCTCCAGGGTTACCTTGATAGCCAGAATTTCAGGGAAATGTCGAAGTCATGAGATCTCCGATTGTTTCTGCGATCAAAATTGTGGTTGTTATGTCGTTTTTTGCCGCGCTCGGCGTTGCAGGATACGTGGCCTATTCTCGGCTGCCGGGTATTCTAAATGAATTGGTTGCGCTCCCCGGCAAACCCACGGCGCCAACCGGCGAAGAAGTGATTGTGACGATTCCCAAGGGGGCGTCCCTTTCGCAGGTGGGGACTGTGCTTCAGGAAAAGGGGGTCATCTCGAGCAGGCTCTTGTTCAAACTCGTAGCGATGATCCGCGGCGAACAGCGTAAGATCAAGGCAGGGGATTATGCCCTGAAAACCGGTAGCGACGCTGGGGACGTTCTGGATCAACTAATTTCGGGCAAGACACTCATGATTTCCCTCACCGTTCCGGAAGGCTTTGACATGTACCAGGTGGCGGATCTCTTTAATCAAGCCGGGATCATGTCCAGAGAAGACTTCTTGATTGCCGCAAAGGACCCTGTGTTTCTAAAAGAATTGAACGTGGACGCGAATTCTTTAGAAGGTTATCTTTTTCCGGATACATACTTTATGCGGCCCTCTGAAAAGAGTGATGGGAAGCTGATGATCCGCAAAATGGTGCAGAGGTTCCACGAAGTCTACGACAAGTACGCCAGGCAGATAGCCGAAGAAAACGAGTGGACAACAGTTCAGGTGGTCACCATGGCTTCGCTGATAGAAAAGGAGGCCCGACCAACCGAGCACTCACTTGTCTCCGCCGTATTTCATAACCGTTTACGCAACAATATGCGTCTCCAATCAGATCCCACGGTCATATACGGGATCAAACCCATGGGATCGAAGATCACCCGCGATGATCTGAATCGGAAACAACCGTACAACACCTACCAAAATACCGGGCTCCCCCCCGGTCCTATCGCAAACCCGGGCAAAGAGTCTCTTATAGCAGCGGTTAAGCCTGCGGATAAAGATTATCTCTACTTCGTGGCCAAGAACGACGGAAGCCACCAGTTCTCCTCCAGCCTTCAGGAGCATAATCGCTGGGTGAACCTTTATCAACGGCAGCCCCGCACCGGGATCCAATAGACCCAACTATTAAGGACGCACGAATCTGTCAGCTTAGGTCAGGGAATAGGGGAATTGTCAGTTCTGGGGGGCAGGCAGGTTGATTCTCAATTGAAGTTATTTCTTGCATCCCAGGGTTCTTGCTTCTTCTTTTGCCACTCATCCCATTTTGTCCTGGCTTCACTCGGGGGGGGCACCAAATTGGAGAGCGCTTTGACCCCGGGAACATTTCGATAAACCCAGCCTCCCTCTTCCGCGTCGAATGCAGGCTTCTCAACGTCGTACCCGGCCTTCACCGGGTTCCCGGAACGCAAGGTTGAACATGAAGAGGCAAAAAGGGCCAGCGCAAAAATGATCGCCAAGCAGACGGCGGGAATCAATTTCATGTGAAATTACCTCTGTTGGCACGTAGTTGATGCCATGCAGCCAACCTGGGGCGAGCCTATATCTCTTATTAGTTATCATCACAAGAAATTTCTAGCCTACCTTTAAAAAAATTATCAAACAACCATGGGTAACTTCTCGTACCTGAAAACTGCTAGAAGTATATGTCAAAAGCCTTGATAAAAAGGAGCCTTATTAGAGAGGAAAAGCGTAGGCGTCCTGTTATGCGGGCGTATTTTGTCGCACGGTCGTTGCGAGGAGTGAAACGATGAAGCCCCGCGCCTCACGGGATTTTCGCCCGCGTTCGGCGGAACTGGAGATTGTTTCGCCTGGTGCCACGGATGTTTCAACCGTTTTCGTGCTTCGTTGAGGCTCTCCACCTGTAGAAGTTGCTATGGACCGGTCCTGTCTCGCCGTATCGAACGAGAAGGAGAGAAAGTAGGCCCGCAGTCGCGTAGAGTAACGCGGCCAGGACAAACAGGTCTTTGAAGCCACAGGTCATTGCCAGGAGTACCGCGCCACAGGCAGAAACCACAGAAGCAAAGCCATTGACTGCCCACGCGACAGGCACCGCTGCGACAGCCCTCTCATGAAGCACCGAAAGCCCCCACGGGAAAGGCGTGCCCATGAGAAAAGCCAAGGGAGCTATCATGGTGAGTCCGGCAACGGCTTTCCAGAAGCCCGGCAGAAC
>JBKQMK010000237.1:0-6686 GCA_052146735.1 Desulfomonilaceae bacterium
CAAAAAAAGGAGTACTCGATGAGGCCTCCCCCAGAGCCATCTGGTGATAGGTTATGTCCAGCTTGTCATGGAACCATCGCATGAGAGCAGCCACCAGAGTCCAATCGGTACAGATAGAAGCACCCAGGCCTTCGCCATGCGTTTCAGGGTCGATGACCATTGGGGCGACCACGTTGGGCTTGAATAGCAATTTCTTTCCGGCCCTTATTTGCGATTGGACGTCAGCGCCAAATCCGGTCTCCCTATCCAGCCCTGCCAAGGAATGATCGAGATTGGCATATATGTAATCGATCTTGGTTAGGATCTCATTCCAAGCCGCTGCATCGTTTTCGTTGATGACCTTTTGAAGCAGTGCGGGGACTCCGGTGTAAGCCTTGGCGACATCCAGCCTCACCCCGGAGACCGGCCCTCCTTCGGAGTCTAGCTTACTCTCACCCAGTTGCGAATCGACAACTAAGCCCTTTGATATAGCGCTCATCATGACCTCCAAGAAAGGTTTATCCTATGGCATAGATAGTGATGAAAACACCACTGTGGCCAAGGCATGGCCGCGACCTGATCGGTACGGAAGGTTGACTGCCTCATGCCTAATGCCAACCTGAATTGACGGATCCCACAAACCCCGCCATTGTTACTCGGCCAAATCTTGCCAGCTCGGTGCTTGTAGGAGCGTCAGCGTTGCCTTGCCACGTTTGATGATTCCAACCATGCTTTAACCGGGTCGATGGGTGTATCGTAGGGGCGTCGGCGTTGCCTTGCCACGTCCCGCAGAAAGGTCTCGCCGTATTCAGGCGACTTGTAATGCTCCAGCCATATAGCCCGAAATATTTCCGGAACAACTATGATGCCCTCTTTATTAGCTACACCCGCCAGCACGGTCTGGGCGGCCTCCTCCGCAGAGATTGCGTAGGATGGAGGCTGCAATTCTTCCCAGATGCGGGAAATGACCGGTCCAGGGCAAATGACGGACAACAAGATTCCGTCCTCCTCGAGCTCATAACGAAGGCTTTCACTGAGACCCACCACTGCATACTTGGTTGTCACATACAGTGCCTCATACGCAAAGGGCATGAGCCCGGCCATAGATGCCGTGTTGACGATATGCCCTCCGCCCTGGCGCAGCATGATCGGAAAGGCAGCGTTGATCCCGTAGATGACCCCCCAAAGATTGATATCGATGATGCGGCGCCAAAGGTCTAACGTCACTTCGGCAAACGACTTGGCGCAGCCGATGCCTGCGTTATTGAAAAGAACATCGAGCCGGCCGTGGCTTGAAGCCGCGTCTTGAATCAACTGCTGAACCTGTTCCTGGTTCGTCACATCCACAGTCATAGGATGCACCCGTCCAGCGTGCGCGCTCAGTTGTTCGACCGCAGAGACCAGCATCTTCGTATCTTTATCCGCCATGAAGACCGTAGATCCAACATTCAGCAGTGCTTCGCTGACGGCATAACCTATGCCCGACGCCGCGCCGGTAACCACGCAGCTCTTGCCCCGAAAGTAATCTTCAATAGACATGGCGTTCTCTCCCCCTTATGCTTACTGTGAGCGGTTTGCACCAATTTTCATGTCCCTAGCACTCTTACTCCGACTAGTACGAAGAACCCGAGGTCTCGTATGAGCGCCGGCGCTGCCGGGCCAAGTCCCGCATGTGACTCTCGCCAAATTCAGGCGACTTGTAATACTCTAGCCAAGAAGGCCGAAGTGATTCCGGCACCACAATGATGCCCCATTTATTCGCCACACCTGAAAGAATGGTCTGAGCGGCCTCTTCCGCGGAGATTGCGTCGGGTGGAGGTTTCACGTCCACCCGTTCGCCAAGCACCGGTGTACCCCAAATACGGGAAGCAACCGCTGCGGGGCAGACGACAGAGAATAAAATTCTGTCCTCCTCGAGCTCATAACGAAGGCTCTCGCTGAGACCGACCACCCCGTACTTAGTTGCCGCATACAGTGCCTGGTACGGGTAGGGCACAAGCCCAGCGAAAGATGATGTGTTGACGATATGCCCTCCGCCCTGTCGCAGCATGATCGGAACGGCAGCGTCGATCCCATAGATGACCCCCCAAAGATTGATGTCGATGATCCGACGCCAGTGCTCCAACGTCACATCGACAAACGGCATAGTGCCGCCGATGCCTGCGTTATTGAAAAGAACATCGAGTCGGCCATGCCGAGAAGCCGCGTCTTGAACCAACTGCTGAACCTGCCCCTGGTTTGTTACATCCACGGTTATAGAATGCACCTGGCCCACATGTGGGCTTAGTTGCTCGACAGCGGAAGCCAGCGTTTCGGTGTCCCGATCCGCCATAAAGACGGTCGCGCCGACGTTCAAGAGCGCTTCACTGACGGCGAAACCAATGCCTGATGCTGCACCGGTAACCACGCAGCCCTTGCCACGAAAGTAATCTTCGACAGGCATGGTGTTTTCCCCCTATCTATGTAGACTATGTACGTAGACCGGAATTATGCGCCGGTCTTGCAATTTTAACCTTTTTGGCGCCCTTGATGGGCAGAGTGGTCGCCACGCCGGACGCGTCAGATACGGGTCGATGAGTCTGATTCCGCCCCTCGCTCTCGCCTCGTAGAAAGCGATGATGTCGTCGTTTACGCCGCCCCCCGCCGCTGCGAGGTTCACTCCCATGGCCGTCATCGCCACCCGGTTCTTGATTTCCAACCCACCGATCCGTACCGTGCTGAACAGTTTGGGAAACATCTTCGTCACCTCTTCCATTGTCAATGAAGAGCAAAAGGGGCCATATATGGCCGCGTCACAAGGCTGATGTTAAGTAACCTGTGGTTCTCCACTCGCTTGCATATTTGCTACCTTCTGCAGGAGGGAAGCCAATATGAAAAGGAGGGCGCCATTTATGACTAGGATGGGCGCAACAACGAAAAGAGGCACGAGACCCGGCAAGAGCATGGATATGCCGAAGGCTATGGTCACCGAATTTAGCACCATCTGAGTCCCCGCCAGTCTTCTAACAATGGGGGGAACATCAATAGGGGCCTCCGGGGGAGTCCCAGTTCCATGCAGTTTCGCGAGAAATCGTTTGATAAAAAATACGGCTCCCGACACGATACTCAGAAGCCCCAGGAGCACCTGAATCATTCCGGTCAGCACACCCGGAACGATACATGAAACAACTCCCAATCCAACAAATACAATGCCTATGATTATCATGAGCCATGAGCGCGTATACTGGCCGAGCGGGGTGTCTCCCAAGGTCATCATCCCGATAGCCATAATGGTCAGAGCCAAACCAAACTGACCATCTGGTGAGAACGGAAGCAGGCCCAGGCCGATCGGAAAGAGCAGTAATCCAAGAAGTGTTACAAGAAATCCATTGAGGATTAGGATTGCCAGCGAGAGAGGAAGAGAGGCCTCCCGGAATAAGCCAAAACGCCCTTGTGAATCAGCCCGATCTGAACTCCGTATGGTCGATGCCGAGTCATCTGGCTTCTCAGGAGCATATGTCCTGGCAACCTTCCAGATACACCATGACAGATACAAGAAACTCATGCCATAGGACATGAAAACAATCGCCGTCCGAGGGTCTGATCTGAGGCCGGGAACTAGTGTTACCAGGCCTGAAATGATTGTTAAGGCATAGACAAGAGCGCACGCTATGGTTAGGTGTCGTAATATTCCCCCAATCTTTATCCACATCCTCCCCTTTCTTTCAGAAATACAGAGCTGCAGGAAAAGAGCAATCCCGCCGGCAAAAAGGACTATTCCAACCAGTGTGCCAACAAATTTTGTAAAGTATCCGGGAATGAAGCAAGTGGTGATCCCAAGAATAGCCGTGCCCATTCCAACGACGACGAGCGCCCATGACCGCCGAAGGTCGGCAAACGGGGTCTTACCCATGGTGATCATCTGAAAGGAAACAACGACCAGAAAAAGGCCGAAGGTACCGTCTGGGTTATATGGCAGATCTCCGGAGTAAATCTTAAACAGCAGCAGGCCATAGATGAGCCCGAATACTCCGAAGATGAGTAAGACGACGACTTCCAGGGAGAGATCAGATTCTTCCCTCATTCTTGCAGGGCTTTGTCTTTGCTGGAGATCTGACTGCATCGAAGGATTTCCCCCTAGATTTGAAATCAGAGCATAAACAAATGAGCTACACCATTACGTTTATATTCATAGTCAGTTTTCTGCGGCTGCCCTAGTTGAACAGTATTGGCCTACCTGACGGAGGCCGTGAACTAAACACTGCATTGGCAGAGATCTGTCGTTTCCAGGTTTGAGTATCGATTGAGGACAAAATACCATGATTCGAGTGGGGGACCGAAGGAAATTCACATGGGTGCCGCGATTTCTTGTCAGAAATGAATTGAGTAATACCTGACCTGCCCCCGAAATGTGTACCACTTGTTCAGTTAGCGTTATAGTACCTTGACCTCCTGGGTTAGGGAAAGGATCTCCTGTGTAGTGTGGAGGGTCGACGTTGTGATTATAGCCTCAGGAGCAACTTGGGTGTTGTGCTTTTTAACGTAGAGGTGGATATGTACATTATACAGACGGATCACAATGAACCAATCAGACAGGCTTGGCATCTAAATTCGTGAAAGGGAGGATTTTGCTTGTCGTACGATGCTTTTCCTAAGGAAATGGATTGATGAATCAATTACGATCTCATCAGATGCGGAACTTCTGGCCTGAGAAACTGGTCGCTTTTCTTTATCGAGGGTCGAAGAGATCCATTTTCGCGCCAAGCCATCTACTTTTGCAACTCAAAAGCTAGATTCATGACCACGCCTCTCCCCGACCGATATTTTTTCAAACTGACCCACTACCTCCATCAGCGAGCGTTACCTCTGTTCGCTTTACCGGCACTTGGGTGTTGTGGTTTTTAATATGGAGATGGATATGTATGTGTAATTATATATGAATGTCTGCAAGCTAGTGGTGAACAGACGCCTGGGCGTATCTGGCTGGCTGGGCTATTTCCTTGATTTCAGTCGCACCTTTCCCGGCCGCGAGCGGCCCTGAGGCGAGGACGATGCCGGTACATGGCGGCCTACAATTCCCTGCCGTCGGGTTTTATCCAGGGCCGGGATTTCACTTTCTACCAGCCGTAATAATAGCCGTTGCCCATCGAGCAGCTTACATGCTAGGTAATAAGGACTCAGGAGCGTATGCTAGAGCTCTGTCCTGGACATAAATGGTGCACCAAGGCGGCTGAAGAGAGCGGGGCCGTCTAAACATTCGGAACGAGACAAGGCTTTTCTTGCTGAGATCATTTTGAGTAGGGCACGACTGTGACGGAAGAAGAAGGGCGAATGCCGTTTCTGCAACATCTTGAAGAGTTGCGTTCTCGGCTCATAAGATCGGTTTTGGGAATTTGTGTCGGATTTGGGGTTTGCATGGTGTTCAGCGAGAGGCTATTCGGCGTGCTGGCCAAGCCGATCATTGGGCTGCTTCCCCCTGACACGACGCTGGTTTTCACCAGTCTTCCCGATCCCTTTTTCATTAATCTCAAGGTAGCGTTTTTTGCCGGCCTTTTCTTGACGCTCCCATATGTGCTCTACCAACTATGGCTATTCATTTATGCGGGACTTCATGAGCACGAGCGTCGGCTTGCCCTGCCGTTCATTGTGTCTGCAACCCTGCTTTTTTATCTCGGTGCGGCATTCGCATATTTCCTGGTATTCCCTGCGGCATTCAAGTTTTTTCTGGGTTGGCAGTCTGAAGTGCTGAAGCCTATGATAGCAATCCGCGAATATGTATCCCTGGTTGTACTGCTGATGGCTGCTTTTGGCGCAGTCTTTGAAACACCCATTGTGATTGTGTTCCTGGGCCTTCTAGGAATCTTCAACAGTGGGCACCTGAGGAAAGGGCGAAGATACTTCATTGTTCTCGCTTTCGTAATCGCTGCAATACTGAGTCCCAGCCCTGACGTAATAAACCAGACACTGATGGCAGTACCAATGCTCCTGTTTTACGAGGTGGGAATCCAAGTTCTGGTTATGTTCGAAAAGAAAAGAGAGCGAGAGAGAAAACGAGAAGAGGAAGAAGCTGCGGCGGAAGATCTGTCATAGGAAGATTCACCCGCAGCCAGCCTTTTTCGGTTTTGGAGCTTGGTGCGAAATCTGTCAGGGCGGTCAGAATCGCCACAGCCAAAATAAAGTTTGGCACACTTATAGGCAGGCCATTCATTTGATGGGATAAGGCTGGTCTGCTCCCCACCACTCCATTTGCTGATATGTCCTTAAGATGGCCATCAGGTAGAGCCCCCTGCAACTGTTCCCAGGATTTTGCAACCGTCGCAAGTCGAGGCATTGGTATGCCAAAGGGCGCAGCCAGTAATTAGCTTTATTGCACTTCGGCAAGTCTGACTGCCGACTACTTTGTGGACCGAGCACCATCCCCCAATGGCTTGTTCATATTTTCCAATTTAAACTGCTTTACAGTAAGGTCTGATTTCAACCACTCCAAGGCCTTCTTCAAAACCGGATCGGTTTTGGGATCGACCGTGTCACGGAGAAATCGCCTCTGCTTGGCCTTCTCTTTATTCTCAGGCTTTGTCTCTTCTTCGGCTTCATGTTCCCTCTGCTTTTTCACTTCCTCTTTCATATCCACATCAGGGACAATGCCGGTCTTCTGAATGTTGCGCCCCTTGGGCGTATAGTAGTACGCTGTTGTCAGTCTTAATCCTGTTTCGTTGCCCAGGGGAATG
>JBKQMK010000238.1:0-5905 GCA_052146735.1 Desulfomonilaceae bacterium
ATGGCAAATTGGGCCTCGGAATCACCTTGCTGCGCACGAGAGAGGGTTTCTGCGAAAGTGTCCATTGCCGTTGAAAAATCTTAAAGTCCCGAATGGTCGATCAAAAGAAAACGAGGCATAATTAGGCTCCAGCCTTGCCGTATCGTGGGTCTTTGGGCCAAGGAGTCCATGTCCTCAATGCGGGGCAAGGCGGAGTATCCCAAAGACTCTAATGGTTCAATCTCCCGGTGCAGTCTGCACTGCCTACATTGACAACGATAGGTGTGGAGGTCAGTCATTCTGGGCCTTTCCTTTTTTTGGTGTTTAAGGTTCAGCACCATCGCCTTTTAAATATGGCGGCGGGACCTTAGTCTCCCAGGGCCTTCGGTTCCGTCTCCAAGGTTGTCGGTATGTATTGCCGTCATGGTCGTTTGTAGAGGAGATTTTCGGCTCTTCTGGGCGTTGTTAAACACTAGCTTGCAGGCATTAATATATAATTACACATACATATCCATCTCCGTATCTCAAAAAACACGTTAGCCAAATTGGGGTATGTCATGTTTTTCTGCTTTGTTAGGCAGATTCAGAAGGCAGTTGTGGAATTGTTGAAAGCTCATGGGGCGAGAGAAGAGGACCTATTCGACGAACCCGGCGTTACAGAAGCCATTATGGTGTTACTTGACTTGTCTTCGCGATTATCAGCGGGTATTCTATTCCCACAGACTTTGTAGTGAAAGCGGATCGGAGCGAGAGTTGATTATTTATTATAACAGGTGCTTTTAACAACGTAATAAGCTCCGCATCAAAAGCGGCCCGGGAGCAATTTATGTCTAGAAAATCCACTAGAAGAGAATTCCTCAAGGGCGGTTTGGTAGCAACGGGCGCTGCCATGACCGTCGGTCCCGGCGTTATTCTGAATCGGGATTCGGCATGGGCCCTGACTTATCCAGATGTTGTGGTAAGCCACGGCCGTAATCCGTCGGCCATTACGAGAAGCGCCGTCGAAGCTCTGGGTGGAATGAAACGCTTTGTTAAACCCGGCAATAAGGTAGTGATTAAACCCAATATGAGTTTCGCAAGCGGCCCGTCGGGAGCTTCCACTACGCATCCGCAAGTCGTGTCTGAAGTGGCGAAAATGTGCGTGGAAGCCGGTGCCTCTAGGATCTCAATCCTCGACAACGTACTGAACCACCCTCAGGACTGTTTGAACCTGTCCAAGATACCCCAGGCTTGTGAGACTATTAAGAATACGAGGGTTAAGGCGTTGACGGACAGGAGGCTGTTTCGTGAGGTAAACGTGACCCAGGGGAAATTAATAAAAACCATGGGCGTCGCTTCGGAAGTCCTGGACTCTGACGTGCTGATCGCCGTACCTGTCGGTAAAACCCACTCATCCGCGGGTGTAAGCTTATCAATGAAGGGGATGATGGGGTTGGTCTTCGACAGACGCTCCTTTCATTCGCAGGGTCTAGATGAAGCTATCGTCGACATGGTCACGATTTTGAAACCGAATCTCGTCGTCATAGACGGCACGCGAATCTTGAGCACGGGCGGTCCCGCCGGCCCCGGGAAAGTAATCCCGCTCAACCTTGTGATCGCATCCACCGACATGGTTGCCGCAGATTCCGAGATGGTAGCGCTGGGCACCTGGTACGAGAAGAAGTTCGAGCCCGGTCAAGAGCGGCATATTCGTATTGCTGCGGAACGCGGCCTGGGACGGATGGACGTTGATAAACTCAAGGTACAGAACATCAAATCATGATAACATTTCAGAAGGTCACTCAAACAGTTTCGCTGCTAATTTTTCTGGCGCTGTTACTGTTTGCCGCTTACCCGAACTATGACGGATTGGCCGTAGATTTCTTCCTTCGGCTCGACCCTCTCATTAGTCTCGGAACGATTCTGGCCACGAGATCTTTCGTGGCTTATCTTCTTCCGGGGCTCATTGTGTTGGTTGCGGCAGCCTTCGTAGGGAGGGTGTTCTGCGGGCATATCTGTCCCATGGGGACGACGCTTGACCTACTGCAAATTCCGATAGGTCCTAGAAGGAAGCCGTCGGCCAGGAACAATACCTATGAAGTCACGGCGCGGTTCGGGTCGTGGAAGTATCTGATGCTTGCATTGGTTCTAGCCGCGGCACTTGGGGGAGTTTCCCTCTTATTCATCGGATCCCCCCTCTCATTAGCAACCCGGTTTTATGGGCTGGTGCTGCATCCCCTTCTCCTGCTCATCGGCGATTCCGGGCTTGATCTCGCCTCGGCCTGGCTCCCCACTTGGCTTTCGCCCGATATCATCTATGTTCAGATCGGCGGAAGAGCTTTTGCCACCATCGTGTTCGTGGCTCTGCTCTTTGTGGCAATCGCGGCCCTTGCGTACGCACAGCCTCGATTCTGGTGCAGAAATTTGTGCCCAGCCGGAGCACTGATGGGACTTTTATCCAGATCACCGCTGATGAAGCGCCACGTTAATGAATCGTGTTCCCGCTGCGGACAATGCATTAGGAAATGCCCAACGGCCGCCATATCGGAGAATCCAGAGAAGACAGTCTACTCTGAATGTATAGTTTGTCTGGAATGTGTCAAAATCTGCCCGGAATCGGCCATCACTTTTTCCACAGGGCGCAATGAACTGGCCTCATCACTGTCTGCCGACCTCACAAGACGCGGTATTGTCATGGCGATGGGATCAGGGCTCCTCTCTGCCGGTCTGTTGCGCACAAGCATTGACCAGGCTACCCCGCGGGGCAAAGAAAGAGGATTGGTGGACCCTGAGCTCATTCGGCCTCCCGGCGCGCTGCCCGAAGCCGACTTCTTGACCCGGTGTGTCCGTTGTGGGGAATGCATGAAGGCGTGTCCCACCAATACCCTTCAACCGGTCTGGCTCAAGGCAGGATTGGAAGGCATCTTCAGCCCGGTCACTGTGCCTCGTCTTGCTGCATGCGTAGTGAATTGTAATGTGTGCGGCCAGGTATGTCCGACAGGGGCCATTCGTAACGTTCCTCTGACCGAGAAGAAGTATGCCAAAATGGGGACTGCATGGATTGCCCGGCAAAACTGCCTGGTTTGGGAACAGGACAGGAAATGCCTTGTTTGCGATGAAGTCTGCCCGTACAATGCGATAGCCTTTCAGCCTGTTCCTGGTCTGCGAAATGCGGCTCCAGTGGTCAGAGAAAACAAGTGCAGCGGTTGCGGTTGGTGTGAAAACAATTGCCCCGTGCAAGGAGCATCAGCCATTCGGGTGAATATCATCGGAGAAATTAGACTGGCTTCCGGTTCCTATATTGAAAAGGCTCGCGAGTACGGGCTGAGCTTCAAGATGAAAGATGCTGCGGTGGACCGCCTGGCTCCGGGTACATTCGATGCCCCTGGAACTTCGGTTGAGCAAGCGCCGTATTCAGAGCCCTCCGGCGTTCAAGAGCAAGGATTGCCGCCCGGATTCACGCCCAAATGAGGCCTCACAAACACCCCATCGATCTGCTGCGATTGGGTGAGCGTTTTGGCTCTGACGACCAGGGGAGGAGAAGGGGCCCCTTTTCGAGGTCAACGCAACCATGTCCCGTCCAGTCTCCGGTTCAAGGAACATTGATGTGGCTAAACCGGCGTATAATTGTGCACAATGACGAACCGCGATCTCCACGGAGGGAAAATTCTGCGTAATGCGACGGCCAATTAGACTCCAAGAACATAGGCGATAATTCACTTCGTTGACGGAGGAGGCAAAATGAAGATTGTAAGCGTGTTGGGTAGTCCCCGCCCGAAAAAGGGCAACACGGCAAAGGTTCTAGGGTGGGTCGAAGAACAACTGAGGGTGAACGGTCACTTCGTTGATCGTATCAACATAACAGACAAAAAGGTGAATGGCTGCAAAGAATGCTACACGTGTCAAGGTATTCCCGACGAGCCCGGCTGTCCCCAAGAGGATGACGCGAAGGAAATCTTTGAGCGACTAATTGGTTCTGACCTCATTCTATTGGCCTCCCCACTTTTTTGCTGGGGCTTCTCTTCGCAAATCAAGCCCTTGATAGACCGTTGTTTCTGTCTCGTTACAGGTTACGGAACTCCAAAATGGAAGTCGCTCCTAGAAGGAAAACGGGCTGGGCTTCTTGTAACGTGCGCGGGTCCTATCGAAGAAAACGCGGACCTCGTGGTGGAGATGTTCAACAGGCTAATGGAGTACACGAAATGCAGCGTCCCTGGAACCCTTGTAGTACCGTTTGCGACCACACCTGATGCCATGGGCGAGGAAATCAAGGCGCAAGCCGTGAAATTTGCTCACAAGTTCATGTGAGGGACCGAGAAGCGATACGAGTTGGTGCTTTTGATGGCAAAAAGCTCTCACGTGATCATTTCCGGTTTTCATAATATTAAAGACGACGCAAACTGCTTTTGTTAAAAAAGGTCGGCACACTTGCGATACATAGGGCTGAGGCGAGCCTTTATCTGACGTCATCCTAAGAAAATGTCAGGAAAGGGACTGGTAGACGGTTATGGACAGTAGTGAATTCTTTGCAACGGGTGCCGATGAACCATGTTGAAATGATTCGTATTAACAAAGACTTAATCTGACATTTCTGCTAGACTAATCTGAGGAGGAGAGATGTCGGATGACAACAGAGCAAAAGGTAATTAAAACAAATTGGGGTTGTTCTGATAATTAAGATGACAGATTCGGTTGTGGATGCCAAGGAGAACTTCTCGAAGGTTGCAACAAATTAGCTAGGTTGGAAGAACCTTAGCCACAGTTGACGAAGGGATAGGTGAAAGCCATAATGGATTGAAATCAGGGTTTAATGCGATATTGTAAAAAAGGAGGGATTGGGATTATGTTTCAGGAAGGACTGGCAGGCAAGAGTGCGGTAATCTTCGGGATGTTTCTCGTCATTCTTGTGTCAGGAACGCCCTTTGCTTCGGACATCGATAAAAATCAGGCTCTCAGAGAAGCCTGCGAGAAAGGCAATTTGGAAGATGTCAAACGCCTCTTGGGTCAAGGCGCCGACGCCAATGCTAAGACCAACGGCTGGACAGCACTGATGGTTGCTTCAGGTGAGGGTCACACTGAGATTGTGAAACTGCTTCTTGATAAAGGGGTGGATATTAATGCAAAGACCAATGATGGCGAGACAGCACTGATTAAAGCTTGTAAGTGGGGCCACACTGAGGTCGTGAAGCTGCTCCTTGATAAAGGTGCGGATGTGAAAGTTAAGATGAATAATGGCTGGACACCATTGATGTGGCCTTCTTTAGACGGACACACCGAACTCGTAAAAAGCCTTCTTGATAGAGGAGCCGATGTCAATGCAAAGACCAGTGAAGGCTGGACACCGCTGATGCAGGCTTCAAGGCAGGGTCAAGCCGAAGTGGCGAAACTGCTTCTGGATAGGGGAGCAGACGTTAATGCATCGTTCGCTGATGGCAGGACAGCACTGACGTTCGCTTCCGATAGAGGTTACACTGACGTGGTGAAACTTCTCAAAGCCTACGGGGCAAAGGAGTGAATGCTAAACTCGTTTATCACTTCCCAACCAAACTCTCATTTCTCCATTAAGGGCAACTCCTGAGTCATTGAGCTTGTCGGGGGCTAAACTGTTCAAGCAAACCCTTCGCCCCAGACGGAGGTTCTTGCGAGCGAGGATACAATAAGCAGCTCAGAAAGAGAAAACAGAAAGTTCAACCCATGCGAATCTGAATCATTCCCATCAGGGCTTTCACTTAACTTCTTCCATCAATTCAGCCAGCCGCTGTTCTCCATCCTTATCCCGTTCAAAACCCACGGCACCTACGAGATAAGGACCCTTCTGTGCCACGATAGTTTTGCCTTGGTACGGATCTGCTCCAATCAGAGCGTCGGATCCAAATTGGGTTGAAGTCCCTGCTTCCAGCTTGCCCTTCTTGATTAAATTCTCTCTGAAGAGTCTCAAAGCACCTGC
>JBKQMK010000239.1:0-3217 GCA_052146735.1 Desulfomonilaceae bacterium
TTCTACAATCGGCAGAGACTCCAGAAAAAGCTGGACTATCTCTCCCCAGCGGCCTTTGAGAATCGATTCTATCAACTACAGAGGGCAGCCTAGACATTTGGTGTCCACTATTGACGACTGACCTCAACTTGACCAATACGGGGATATTCGTTCCGCAAAGTTGGAAGAGTTGCTACCACTCTTCGTTCCCGTCTGCGTTGACGAATTTCCCGCTCAGCGAAACCGGCTGTGGTTGATAGGATCAGTTTCCGCTTTTGAGGTCTGTCTGAAGGATAATATTGTGGCTGTCCTAAGACATAAGCCTGAGTTGATTGACGAAAAATCCAGTAAGGATAAGCCTCCAGACCACAAGCAGATGAAAGCATTGGACAAGCTTTACGAGAAGCTGGACTTTCTTGAAAACAAGCTCGCGATTAAGTTCGACGATAAGGATTTTACCCGCGGGCAGTTGGAGGAAATCCAAGTCAGGAGAAACATGTTCGTACATCATGATGGCCTTGTCACTGATAGGTATCTGAAAAGAGTAAAGAATACCCAATACAAAGAAGGCGATATTCTCGATGTCTCTGATGTGTATCGTGAAAAATCAGGCCGATGTTTGGCCCAAGCCGCTGTGCATCTGCACCTGGCATTGTTGAATGAATTCTCAAAGGGATGATTAAAGTGAGGTATTCCAGGCAGACCTCCACACCCGGCTCGCTAGTCCGCCATTCAGGCCGCCGCTTCTCGTTCTATTCCCCAGACCTACGATGAGTGCAATCCGCAACCTTACCTGAATCACGACCGCCATCACCACATCAGCAAGCTCGCCCCATAGCTACCGCGCATTCTTGGCTCACGTCTCTTTCCACCGTACCAGTTAAGGCAGGCATCGAGCCCTCACTCATACGCCAGGCCGCGAATTTTATTGATAAAACGGCACACTTATGATAAAAGAGTGGTGATTCTGAGCGTTTATTGTTTTGGGTGCAGGTGCCCGCCATGATGGAAAGCCTCCGTATCGGCGAGGCTGCTTCTGGGTACGCATTGTGAGGAGGTGACGGAATGGGTGCTCACCGAGACCCGGATTTCCAACGAAGGTCCACCGAATCCGGCAAAACGTTTCGGGATCAGTGTAATACCCACCTGCGAAGTCTCGGATTTACGCTTTTGGGTCGAAAAATTATTGCAGACGCAGGGATTGAAATTGACCAGGTGGCGGTGAACACGAAAGGCAAGAAGATTTATTTTGAGTTCAAGAGTGGTTACGAGGGGACACAGCCGGGGCTCATCAGAACAGATACCACAAAGAAGATGCTGTGCAACGCTTTCTTAATGCGGGAGTGCGGTTTGAACCCCTTCGTGGTTATCGCGTCTGTTAAGGCAACGGAAGGTTTGAGTTCCGATAAAATGATCCGACGGGCAGCCGCTGTAGTATTCGATATTATTTCATTAAGCCATCCGGGTGATCGGAAGCGACTAAAAGAGTTGCTCGATATGGATGATTTTTCCGAATCCCGTCTGAAAGGTACTGTACAAAAAGTCGGGGTAGCCAAAACAAGGGAGAGGGTGCCACTTCCAGTTGCTTCAGACGATGCGTTCCAAATTGCGTGGCATCCCGATCTGAAAGTGCACGAATCGGGTAAGAGACAAAAGCGCAAGGTTTCGGGCAAGAGGTCGAGGAAGCTGGCTGAAGACCAACCTAAACTTTTTGATAACGAATAACTTCCCTCCTAAGTAAGACTCGACTCCTCACTCCCTGGAGATCTGCTGGGAGACCATCTCGCACAAATCGATTTGAAGAGGCTCCGCCAGCAGGTCGCCCGCTTTTGCTCGGAAATCCGTAATATGCTGTGATTTGCGGTGTTGCTCCAGACCAGCCTTGTCCATCCAGTTTTCGTAGAAGACGAACATGCCCGGTTTGGCGAGGTGCCGATGGAGATCGTAATTGATGCAGGCAGCTTCTTTCCGAGTATGAGAAACCAGTTCCAGAAGAGCCTTTTCAAGATCCTTTTCTTTACCTTGTTTGGCCTGAGCGAAGGCAACTATCGTTAGCATGATAACCTCCCATTCTATGCTGAATTATAGGAAAGTCTTGCCATTTTGGAAGTCCTGGGCTGGTTCGCGTCCGTAGGATGGTTTTCTTTGATCCCGAAAGGTCCCCGTATGATCCCCCACGAGCCGCAAGAGATGCAAGACCGCCGTCATGAGCTGAAAAAACCCTTTTTTGTCTTGTTGCCGAGCGTAACTCACCGTACGCCCGCCAGTCAATCAGAATCTTCTACGTTTATGGCGGGAGAAGGATGCGGCTGTAATCGCAAATGGCTGCCGCTAGGTTGGTGTCTATGAGAGTGAAAGATTCTAACCAAGAGATATCCAATGCACCACGGCTGGGGAGTTGAAGCGGTTGGTGGATACCCGCGGTTTACTGGATGGAAATATAACCTGGACACTGGCAACTATACGATGGCCCCACCAGGACGTTAAGCCGATCAAAACGGAACTGGGGCTTACCCGAATCAACGGTACGCGATTTTCAGAGAGATTGACGAATAAGGGTGCGCGGGAAAAACGTGGTGTACGTGCGGGATTTTAAGCTCGACAACGTTTGATGGCCTAATTCCCCACGGATTGAAACTGCGTATGATGACGCTGCGCTTTCCTGGTCACAAAGACCCATGGGCGTGTCGGGATAGGTCTATTTGGCCTGCTGTTAGGGCTCGTCATCATTTAGCTTGTTGAAGCAGCCCAAATTAACAAGCCAAACTGACCCATTCCCTGTGGCAACACCCTGTGATTTTCGCAAGACACCAAACTCTCGGAATCAGCTTCTGGCGTTGTGTCTGTCTCACAACCGTGGTTTCGCGAAGCAATGGCACGCCATTTGCTGCCTGGTGAGTGAGTCAGGTTGCAAGCCTGGCCAGCTAGAACTATCAGTCTGGACTCGAAAGAGTAATTCCGGCAAAAGACCCCCGAAATGGCAAGTGCACCGCATAATTTCAGTTCAAACGCCGGGGGCGTCTAATTTCATTCAGATTTGGGGAGGGAATCATGAAGAAATACAGTAAGCGATCGTGTCTCGTTGTAGCTTTGATTCTCAGTCTGGCCATAGTACAGGGTGCGATGGCGGAGGAGTTGATCACCATTGCGGCCACTCTACCCGTCATAGGACCCAAAGCTATCACCGATGGGACTCCTCCACTAGACGCCGCCTTGAAGGACTGCGTTGCGATGGCCA
>JBKQMK010000240.1:0-5032 GCA_052146735.1 Desulfomonilaceae bacterium
GGCTAATGTGTAAAGCTCCATGATAAATCCTCCTGTGAGCTCGATATGTTCTGAAGCCAAATCCCTGGCTCTGTACTCTGAACATGGAAAGATAAAGCAGTGAACTCGGTTCAGAGTCCCTGGACAAGACTTCCCCCTGTTCCCCTTGTAGCGTCTAGGTTTTTTCAGTGATCTGACGTTCAGAGTTCAGAGCCGTGATTTGTGCTCCTATAAAATATATAGTACACAAATCCATCTCTACTTAATTTTGTCTGAAAAGTAGCTCTGGGAGAGGTTTATAAAGGATTGATGTCGAAAATATAAGAAAAATTGCCTCAACATAGAGGCTCTCTTGGGAAGCAGTGCTATTGCGGGCGGCTTACGTGAGAAAAGGAGGGGAAGCGACTCACCACAGGATGGTGAGCCGTTTCGTACCGAATAAATTAAGGTCCATTTGTATCATGTCTCCCCCTGACCACAATCAGCAAATTTCGGTTGTGCCAATGTGATCCACTTTACCGCCAAGCGGCCTGACGTCTGTACTAAGTGGCCGGATCAGTTCCATATGCCGCTGATATACTTCGCATAAATCGCAATCCGCTGGGCAAGCCATTTCACTGTCACCGAATATTGATCGAAGCTTGCCCCGGATCAGCCAACATGATCGCCCGTAATGTGGGAACACTTTACAGCAATGTTCTTTCCCACACGCTTTAATTTCCCAGCATTTTTGCGAGCTATTCATGGCACCTCGCTGCCCAATCGCATTCTCGATAATAAAACCCTGAGTATCTTTGTCCGCTAAAAGACTCGGATTAAAGAAAATTGGATTATTGCTTTTGCTCCGCTAAGGAGCCCCAGAGGGGCGCTTGAAAGTAGTCCAGCGATTCATCGCCGGACCTGCGTCGACAATCAAAGGGTGACCGTCCCATTGGGGACGACTGATCATTCCGGTTGATTTCACTTGGTGTTCGGCCGTCCCTCTGGGACTTTACTTTTTTCACCACCGATTTACCTGGCGATGAATCGCCAGGCTACTTTCATCGGTCCCCACGGGACCAAAATGATCCAGATAGAGTAGACGCGAATCCGGCACCGGCGGAGCAAGATAAACAATCTAAAGAAAATATTATCGACTAGGATTGTTGTGCAACCATTAGACAAGAGTTAAAGAGCTGTTAAATTTTGTCGGGAAATTTGTACCCCTTCCCGATTTGCCGATCCCGTTTTCTTTAAGCAGGTCGCGTGCTTTGAGATCAACTCTGGAAGCGATCCTCAAGATGGCCTGAAAGGTAGTGATTGATGACATGGGGCACGAGATCCATGCTCCACCTATGGGTCATTTGCCGAATGATCTGATTAGCCGCTACGCCATTTGGCGCCCCGGTGCCTACCTTCTATAAGTCGTTATCGGGTGAGAGCAACCCCGAAGATTATAATTGACTGGAAGTCTTGCGGTGAGATACGCTCAACACCAGACTGTAATCAGCTTTTTTATCAGAGTGACGACGGTTTTGCCTCCCTCGGGCATTGTGGGGGACCTTACTCGGACCTTTTCGGGGTCAGAGGAACCATCTCTCACCCCTCACTTGCACCAAGACGCGCGAAATGGCAAGATCGCAGCATAATTCCGTCTAATAGGCCTTGTCAGTGGCCAGAGACATAAGGCTACATAGCTAGGCGGCCTAATTTGGGACAGATTTAAACTGCGGATGACGACGCTGCGCTTTCTGGGTCACAAAGGCCTATGAACGTATCGGGATAGGTCACCATGACCTGCTTTTAGGGCTCGTCATCATTGAGTTTTTCGCTACTGCATCCATTACCAAGCCAAACTGACCCATTCCCTGTAGCAACACCCTGTGATACCCGCAAGAGGACTAACTCCCGGAATCAGCTATTGGCCACGCTGCCGTCTCGCAACCCTGGGTTTGCGAACCAATGGCATCCTATTTGCTCCCCATTGAGTGGAACAGGTTCCAAACCCGGACAGCGGGGACGAGATGACTTCTTCAGCAAGGTGACGACATTTTCGCCTCCGTCGGCGCATGTGCGAGATATGCGAGGGCCTTTTGGGTGTCATGGGAACGATCGTTCGACGGATCACCAGCCCAAAGACCACCAAAATGGCAAAACCACCACATAATTCCGGGTAGAGTTACCGCTAGTCACCAAAGAAAAAACCAGTGAAAGGAGAGTCAGTGTGAAAAGGTCTTGCATTTTCGCGGTGGTTTTGTTGTTGATGCCAGTCCTTGCGTTCGGCGATAGCGTCAGGATCGGTCTGGCACACGTCTTTTCCGGTCCCATGGCAACATTCGGAGAGGTGGCTGAACAAGGGGTGCGGCTTGCAGTAAATCGCATAAACGAACAAGGAGGGCTGTTGGGCCGTAACGTGGAAGTATTGAAGGCCGACACACAAGCGAAGCCCGAAGAAGGTCTGAAAGCAGTCGAGAAACTGGTGGCAGAAGACCGAGTCGACGTAATAGTGGGAATAGTGTCAAGTGCCGTGGCGCTTAAGGTAGTCCCTGAGATGGATCGGCTTCAAACACCACTGATCGTAACACATGCCATGGCCGACGCAGTTACCGGCTCCAAGTGCAGCCCATGGGTCTTTCGAATGACTTGGTCGACGAGGGAGGCGTTGAAGGGTGCAGCAGTGCTAGCGAAATCAGAACTCAAGTCCGACACATGGACCACCCTCGGCCCGGATTACGGGTTCGGTCAGGAATCCTGGGATCTTTTTCAGAAGTACCTTGGCGAAGTTGGTCCGTACAGGTTTGTCTCGCCTAGCTTTTCGCCAGTAGCAACAAAGGATTGGAAGCCCTATATCGAGAAGCTCAATGCCTCGGGGGCCAGGGGCGTCCTAATCTCTCTGTGGGGAAACAACTTGCGAGACTTCATCAAGCAGGCCAAGGCCGAGAAGTTCTTCGATGGCAAAGATGTGGTTTGTGTAGTGGGAGGAGGAGTCGAGATCTTCTGGCCCTTAGGATTCCTTGACATGCCTGTCGGTGTATGGTTCGGGACACCCTATTGGCAAGGAGCCAATGAGACGCCCATCAATGGGCAATTCGTCACCGATTACAAGAAGCTCTCTTCGTCGCAGATTCCTCCGTCATATTCTGCTTATACAGCCTACGCTTCGGTGATTATGTACGCCGAGGCCGTTAAGCAGGCTGGTACGGTGGATAAGAGGGCCGTGGCCAAAGCGTTGGAGGCAGTGCGGGTAGAACTACCAGCCGGACTTACCACATTCAGAGTGGCTGACCACCAAGCTGTGTTCCCAGTAGTGTTCGGCAGATCCTCCGAGCAACCCTCAAGATATAAGAGATTCCGACGCCTGACACCCTTGAAGATATTTCCTGGGGAAGATCTCTTGCCTAAGCCAGAGGAGAGCGGTTGCGCCATTAGATCGCTGAACTAGGAATTTAGCTGTGCGGAGCGTTCGCGCGGGTCAGAGGGGACACTATACTCATGAAACTTGCAGAACTGCCTGTACAAGGACTCAAAGGCTTTTTCCCCAGCTCCTGTTTGGGTAGGTAATTCAGTAAGAAGTTGGTTGATACCGCCAATCAGAGCATCGCACATAAGGTGACCAAGACAGGCAGGAAGCGAGAAATATGAGTGCACAAGGTTAAATACTAGACCAGGACTGGAATTTTACATCACAGGGTGCTTTTTCATGTAAGGTACCTCAACTTTCGCACTTGGCTGGAAGCATGTCCTATAGCCACTTACAACAGAGTTCGGGTCGTTTTGAAAACGGATCGCTTTTGTGTTTGCTAATGTGGTCAGCAGACCAAAACACGATATCAAATGAACAGCCAAACTCAGTATATTGGAGCAGACATTCCATTCTGAGGACCTTAAAATTTGCCCGAGCCTCGTCATTACCTGCCGGAGGTTCTCGGCGGTGTGGTTCGTGTCAAATTCTGCTTGAAGGGCATATTACTGCAACAGTGCGACGCCTTAACCCGTTGATCACGTTGGCAGTTCCGTGTGTCAATCAACTGCGAAAGTTGAGTAAGGTACTACAAAAACCCTCTCCACATACCTATTAACAGATATGCTAAATATCTTCATAGCTGATAGCCTTCGCTCCGTGATGCCCTTTTGCCTCTCCCGCCCAGTTGCCCTGGTGATAATTCTCTCTCTGAAAGACTGAATATATAACTTAGCTGCTCAACACGAGTCTACATGTGAAAGTCCCAGAGCTTAAAGCTTTACTTGCCCATGACCAAGAAAAACTCATGGTCCGCCAATTATGCGGGTTTTAAAAAAGGCATCACGTAATATCAGTTAGTTACGGCTATTGTTTCACACCCCAAGTCCGTTTTTGATGTACTGGTTTACAAGAACTCCCCAACTCCACCTACTTATTATAGCACCGCCCACCTGCCTACCTGCCGGCCCACCGAAGCCTGCCCATAGTAAAGGCGAAGGCGAGGTGGAGCCCAATGAAGAAGAGTGTTGGTGGTTGATGCGGGAGACACCTACTTGATCGTTGATGAGAAAGTGTTCATTACCGATGTTTCTTTTGAAATTATCATGACTTGAATCTTACTCTCACGTAAATCTCATTCTCGTGTGTGACGTTCATGACTACCGGCACAGATTCTCACAATTTCGATTATCAGGGACTTGTCCGCTCTCCAGGCTTTGGTCTATCTTGCCGGATAATCTGATTAGCGGCTACGCCATGTGGCGCACCGGTACTTACCTCACATAAGCCACCGTCTTGGGGTGAGAGGCAACGCCGAAGACTATAATTGACCTGACTTGTGCGGTGAGTTACGCTCGGGGCCTGGAAAAAAAGCGATTTTCCCTATGGTGGGTCTTGTGGGAGACTAGACGGAGACCTTTCGGTGTCAGAGGAAACCACTCGTGACCAGGCACCGGCCCAAAGACCCCTGATACGGCTAGACTGGCGCCTAATTATGCCTCGTTTTCTTTTGATCGACCATTCGGGACTTTAAGATTTTTCAACGGCAATGGACACTTTCGCAGAAACCCTCTCTCGTGCGCAGCAAGGTGATTCCGAGGCCCAATTTGCCAT
>JBKQMK010000241.1:0-4331 GCA_052146735.1 Desulfomonilaceae bacterium
GAAGACATGCCTCCCGCTCTAAGGGCAACAGGTAGATTTGGAACGGAAGTGTCCTTGAAACTCCCTACCGTTCAGGACCGGATCTTGATTTTCCAGATGTACCTCAACAAGGGGAACGTGTGCTTCAAAGGGGATTTTCGCCGTGCGGCGGACAACTCGCAAGGCCTAGCTGCAGGAGACATAGAGGGGGTATGCCGCCGTGTGATCCTACAGGCCGCAAAAAACACACTGCAGGCAGACCCTTCGGCTACCTGCGAGGTCGCAATTCTGGAAGAAGATCTCTTGAAGATGCTCGACCGATGGAAGCTGGCGGCATGTATGGCATAACAGGCAGACTGTGGTCGAGACTGAATCAAAACCGCCTCGCGGTGGCATTGAAAACAGGCTACATACCTCGTTTAACAGGGGTCACTCAAATGCTCTGAGCTTGGTACGGCATGCAAGGGCAGGAAATTTCCAGGAGGTCGATGCAATTTACTTTCTTACCGTTTGGGCTGGCCGAGAACCATTTGACGGTATAAGGGCCATATGCCATATATACACTTCGCACGATTGGCATTCCGCTTTGCAAGCCATTTCACTGTCACCAAATGTTGATCGCAACTTGCCTCGGATCAGCCAACATGACCGGCCGAAATGGGGAAAGACTTTACAACAATGTTCTTTGCCGCAGGCCCTGATCTCCCAGCATTTTTCTAAGCCCACCATCTTACTTCCTCTTTGAATTTTATCTGGGAATAATTTCCCCAGCTTGAGCTTCAAGCGGCCCCCCCAAAGGGCGTCAGGTAGTCCGATGCTGTGGGGCTGCTGCAAAATTTACGTTAGAGCGTCGAGTCTTTCTCGGGTGGGAGTCGAAATTACCTATGCCTCTCCGACAACTCCGATCCTAATCTGCACAATGCTCTCCCCTTGCCAACAACCGACTTTACTAACAGACCCTAGGAATAAAGTCAAATTGCCTTGTCGGCCTGCAAAACATGCTAATGACTTGCATGCCCAGTTAGCTTGTTGCCGCTGTCTATTTACAGTGAGGAACGAGGCGTGTCGCTGGCGGAGTCCGGTTTGTCTTACCAATGATTGCATCGCTCGCATTCAGAACGGCACATGTCCGTAACCGGTCCCCTTCCGATTATTTGACGAGTCAGCGTTCCAGATTCAAGCGTGCAAGATCGAGAAGGCTCTTGCTGATTTTACCTATGTATTCGTTCACGCCTCTGAAACAATCGAGAATTTCCACGTAGACTGAGGCACTCGGTGGTACGCAAATACCGGCTTCCAGCCTTTCCCAGTTCGTGAGTCGCGCCTCCTCCACAAGGTGCTCAAGTCTGTGCCGGTCAAACTTTATTTGGCCGAGGAGGAATTTGTTGTGTATCACGATGGTGTCCCGCAGCTTCTTCAACATGTTCAAGACGACCTCGAAGATCTCTGAAAGCTCTTCCTGCGCCTTGTCACTAAAGTGGAGGTCCTCAATGCTCTTGATACGGCAACAGTCTAAGATATTACGGAGCATGATGGCAATGCGGTCCATGCGGCTAGGAAGGCGCACCGCTAGCTTGAACAAGTGCTTGCCCATGATGGAGGCCTGTTCAACTAAACCGGAGGTCGCAAGCCTCTCATGCCTACGAATCTCTTCGGAAAGACTGTGGCAAGATTCGATTATCGAGCTGTCGTTGGTTTTCACGCATGTTGAGAGGCGCTCGGCCATATGAATAACCTTGCTGATCATCAGGACCAGATGTTCTTCGGGAGTATCGGCTTCCGAAACCGGCATGTTATAAAGGTCCTCTAGGTGCCTAACCTCCTTATCCAGTTTTCGACTAACGACACGTAAGACGTTCCAGAAGTAACGCTGGCCCTTCATTCGTACGTACCTCCGTTCCTGGCAGTCCTGAAGCAGTGAGAGCAAGACTCATGCCATGGGCGGAGTCAAATTTATGAGGCGCAAACTAGATCCTGAAAGGAAATCCTTGGGCTCAATGGGTCCAACTAACCGGAAACACCCACCTGATTGTCAGGTATTCTTACACGCTGTAAAGGCTTAGTACAAGAGATCCTACAAGGAGAAAGAGAAGCTACAAATTTTATTCTTCAAGGCTCAGTCATGGACCGGACGTAATTTCACCAGATTTGTCATGTCATCGTCCAGGTGGCAAAAAGAGAGAATTCGCAAAACGACTGCGGCCGATTTGACAGACAACGATATTCCCTTCTGAGGCCACTCTCAGGCATTTCCTCTCCCTGTTCTCCCATTTTATTCACCGACCCCACCCAATATTGTGCCGATCTCATCTCGCCGGAACTGAGAAGAATAAAATTCGGCTCTCGCAAACCCTAAGGATGGCACTCAGCGCTGTAACCATCTTATTTTACTGACCCGCCGTAATGGCGACCGGTAAGGCGAAATACGTCTTTTGCCCCACTGGGCTGAGGAAAACAAAAGGGCACTGTTGCGCCGATAGCGGCGTGAGCAGGATAAGATCAGGGACGGGCCAAAGGAAAAGCTTTTGCTGACCTGCGTTCTCGCGCAACCAGATCACCGTAGCCGCTCGGACGTAATTTGCGGATACGCCAACACGCTGAATCAGAAAATCGCGCAGATCGCGTCTCAGGTTCCTTATGAGTAGTCTCTGATTTTGCCTTGGATTAACATCATGCTTGACCCATGGGCATGTGGCGAGGTAGCCTCTAAAATACGAGTATATCCCCTGTTGAGGCAACGAGGCAGGCAATTTTCGCTCCGTGGGATTTCATTCAAGGAAACGCGACAACATTTTCGGGTCCGAGAAACCATCCGATGACCGGTCATGGGCTGAAAGCCAAGCGAAATGGCAAGACCGGCGCACAATTCCAGTTTATAAGGAGTAATCGATGAGAGTGAGACTTCAAAGAGATATTGAAAAGATAAACACACGCGTTTTGTCCCTGAGCACTCTCGTAGAAGAGCGTTTTCGACTGGCTGTGAAATCTATTGAATCCCGGGACGCGAACCTGGCTCGAAAGGTAATTGACGGTGATATTGAAATCGATCACGCGGAGATTGACGTTGAGGAGGAATGCCTTAAGATGCTGGCTTTGCATCAGCCGGTGGCCGACCATCTCCGCTATATTGTCGCGATCTTGAAGATGAACAATGATCTGGAGCGCATAGGCGACCTGGCAGTGAACATCGCAGAACGCGCGGAAGAAATCGCCGTGCAAGGCGAGGTGTTTGTTCCTTTCGATTATTTCACCATGTGCCAGAAGACAGGTGAAATGCTGAAAAAGAGCCTGGATTCACTAGTGAATCGGGATTTGAACTTGGCTTACGAGGTCTGCGCTCAGGACGATGACGTTGATTACATGGAGAACTTGATGGAGGCTCAGTTTGCGGAAGAAATACGCAAAGATCAGGGCCACGTTGAAGCAATGACCAACCTGTTTCTGGTGTCTCGCCACCTGGAGCGCATTGCAGATCACGCCACAAACATTGCCGAAGACGTGATCTATATGATCACAGGTGAAATTCACCGCCACCGAGGCGCGGATTACACGTAGGTGCCGAATTTTTGACGATCATGGCTCCTCCAGACTACCATCAGCAAATTTCGGGGCTGCCAATGGGATTTAATTTATCGCGATGCGGCCTCATTGCTGTACTAATTGGCCGTATTATTCTTGCGTGAATATCCCAGAGCTGAAAACCTTCCTTGCCCATAACAAAGAGAAGATTCTGTTCCGCTAATAGTGCTGGCTTGAAAAACGGCAGCACGTAATATCATATGGTTACGGCTATTGTTGCACCCCTCAGGTCTCTTTTTGATGTACTGGCCTACAAGAACTCCCCAACTCCACCTATGTATTATGGCACCGCCCACCTGCCTAGCTACCCGGCCCACCGAAGTCTGTCCATAGGAAAGGCGAAGGCGCGGTGGAGCCCAATGAAGAGGAGTGTTCTTGGCTGATGCGGGGAACACCTACTTGATCGTTGACGGGAAACGTTGGTTTCGTGCCCATGTTCCCATTGAACGCTATCATGGCTTCATCTTCTGCTCTCGTAATCTCATTCTCAACGTGAGAGGTTCATGCTGTAGGTGCAGATTTTCACAATTTCGGGCAACCAGAACGTCATAGACGCGCAGAAGCAATTTGCGAATACCTCAGATACCCCCAATCGGAAAGTCGCGGAGGATCGTTCTCCGTGCGTTTGAGATCGAATTTCGTCATTGGTCAGTGCGGCGCTGACTCACCAGCCGTACCCCTTCCGACATCATCATCCTACATGACTCACCGCGCCACTGCTTTGTCAGCCCGTGCAAAGGGCTCAACCCGTCGGGGCGTTAGCCGACCATCTC
>JBKQMK010000242.1:0-24105 GCA_052146735.1 Desulfomonilaceae bacterium
TCATAACCAGTGACGGCTACTCAATCGCCCCTGACATTCAAGAAGAACTACTGCTCTGGAAGGCCATTGAGCTTTGCCTCAAGTACCCCGAAGTCAAGGCCAGCCCGAACCGTGAGCGTCACATAGCAGCTTTCGCTAATATCGTTGACAAATTCGGGAAAAACTATCCGGTGAAAAGGATCTGGATTCCCCAGATCAAAGAGTACCAGATCCATAGGCTCGACCAGGGGGCCAAACCGAGCACCATTAATAAAGAGAAGGCCGCGCTCTCAAAGATGTTCCAGGTACTGGTCGAACTCCAATATGTTGATGTCAACCCGGCGCGACAGGTGAGGGACCTTTCAGAA
Organism: Desulfomonilaceae bacterium; assembly: GCA_052146735.1. Lineage (GTDB taxonomy): Bacteria > Desulfobacterota > Desulfomonilia > Desulfomonilales > Desulfomonilaceae > CAWBBA01. The sequence goes on from JBKQMK010000242.1 coordinate 348, forward strand.
AAGACTAGCGAGCGCCAAATCTATATAAGCTACAAGGATTATTGCCGGATCATTGACCTGGTACCTCAGTGGCTGAGGCCGATAATTCAAACGGCATATTATACGGGTATGCGTCGCGGAGAGATCATGAACCTGAAAGGAAGCGACGTTGATCTATCTCGTAGAATCATCCGTATAGAGGCCGCAATGACCAAGGAACGCCAATGGAAGCGGGTCCCCATTCATCGTGACCTGGTTTACATCCTACAAGAAGTTGTCAAGGTGCGGTCCTTGAGCACGTCCAGGATCTTCCTCCTCGATGGCCGGCCCGTGTCACCGGACTCGATCAGGAAGCCTTGGGTCGAGGCAGTCACGGAAATGGGTCTCGATCCTGCACCGACCTTCCATGGTCTTCGACACACATGGAAGACGAACGCTAGGCGTTCCGGTATGGACCCCGAGATACGAGAAGCCATTATGGGGCACGGGGACAGGGCTCGAAGTGTGAGTGAGAGGTATGGTCAGATAAGCGATCAGGAACTCATCAAAGCGATAAATCTGATGACCTTTGATCATGGGGAGACAGAAATATGGGTATCAACACAAAAATAAAAATCCTTGAGAGAGGAAGCTCTCAAGGATTAATGAAATTGACCTAGTCAAAATAAAAACGGGGGCCAAATTCTTTTGGCCTTGACACAGGGGTTGATGTTATAAACAAACTCGTGATTTCATGCGCTTTGGCGGGAGCGACGAGAGTCGAATTCGCGATCTCCGGCGTGACAGGGCGAATTTGGCTTCGATAAAAACAACGACTTACCCGAGAACATCAGTCATTTCAGTCCCTGTCGATCCTTTTCAGTCCTTTTCGATCCCTGACAGTCCCAAAAGTTGGGGGCAAAATGGAGACAAAACGCAATCCACCTTCTGGCAACCGATAACATTTTACCAATCCCCTACGCTACTCTACTTGACCTGTGCCGTGTGAAGGCGAAGCCTCCGTGAGTTAGTCCCTGTCCTTTTAGTTTTCTTTTCAAAAAATCTTGGTTAGGGTACGATCGAACTCTCAGGTTGCCACATATTGGCTCTCCATGAGTCTGCGGAGGAGGGGGCTGAAGGGCAATGGGCATGACGGACGTTCCGAGATTGAAATCGTTGGCAGGCTCGCAAAGGAGGCCCTTCAGGAGCAGTACCCAACAACCGGTTATCGTGAATTAAGCAAACCTGTGCCCTATTTGCGGCCCACTGCATAATTCCGGTCAATATCAACGATCGCGTAGCGGGTCGCGGCAAGCTATGAATGCCGCACCCCCGGCGTCATTCTAGGTGGAGGCCATGGAGCAAAAATTCGGTCCTATCGTCTTTATTCCCGGTGACAATTCAGGAAATTATCCCAACTGCAACTCCCTGTACGTAGAAGGGGAAGTTAGAATCCTCATCGATCCCGCGTGCAACAGGGATAGCCTTGCCCAGATTCGCGACAGGCCCGGTGTTGACGCGGTGTTGTTGTCTCATTGGCACGAGGATCATCTCATGCATCTGGACCTGTTTGACGACAGGCCGCTGTGGATGTCCGCCGCGGACTCGGAACCACTCCGCAGCCTCGAGAATTTCTTCGACGCATACGACATGAACGACGACGAACGAGAGCCCTGGACGAAAACAATGCATGAGGTGTTTCACTTCAAATCCAGAGCCCCACACCGCGTGATCGGGAGCGATGAGGTGATCGACCTGGGCGGTGTAACCGTCGAGGTTGTCCATACTCCCGGTCACACTCCCGGCCACCTGGCCCTGTTGTTCAGGGAAGCTGAGATCCTGTTCTTGGGCGACTATGATCTCACCTTCTTCGGCCCATGGTACGGCGACACGAATTCGGACATAGACGAGGTGCTTGGCTCCGTGGAGAAACTCAGGGCCGTCCGCGCGCGAACCTGGCTTGCGTCACATGGCGAAGGCGTATTTCTCAGCGATCCTGGAGAACTGTGGGACACGTACGTCAACGTGATTCACCAGCGGGATCAACGGCTCCTGGATAAGCTGAGCCAGCCTAGAACCATGGCGGACATTATCGAGGCGCGCATTGTGTACAAGAAGAAGCGCGAGCCGCAGGAGTTCTTCGATTTTGGTGAGCGAGCTATAATGGGAAAGCATCTCAAGAGGTTGATCAAGAAGGGAGAGGTGACGTTCGACGGCGCCACGTACCTGAGAAAATAACTTCTTCATAGAGATTGAACCAGAATGTCTGGGAGCCCGCGGAAGAAAAGAGCCGGACCTCCACGATGTACTGCAACCGTTCCACCTTCACACGCGCACTCTGTGCCTCATCGATGACTTGCCCTGCAACCTCCTTGGCATCATCCAGACACTCGTACCTCGCGGACAAAGATATCAGGCAATCCACAGAGCTTGATAGCGAACCGTACAATTCAGAGTGAGTGCACATATGCGCATTGGGCCTATATTAGAGGATCTTGAGGCCGAGAGAGTGCCCGATCGCTTTCCAACCGTAACGGACGCGCACGTGCATCTATTTCCGGATGCGTTTTTTGAGGCGATTTGGCGCTGGTTCGATCGGTTCGCATGGCCTATTAGGTACAAATTGACCTCTTCTCAAATAATAGAATTCCTTTCATCCAGGGGCGTAGACCGTATCCTGGGCCTGCATTACGCACACAGGCCAGGCATGGCCCGACCCTTGAACAGGCACATGGCCAACTTGTGCCGGGATCACCAGCTCCTAATGGGCACGGGCGCGGTCTTCCCGGGCGAGAATGATGCTCCGGCCATTATTGGGGAAGCGTTTGACATGGGGCTCATAGGAATAAAGCTCCATGATCATGTCCAGTATTTTGCCATGGACGACCAGATGATGCGGGAAATATACGATGCGGGCGCCGACCACAACAAGCCTCTAATCATGCATGTTGGCCAGGAGCCCAAAAACTTGCAGTACCAATACAAACGTGACCCGTACGAGACCTGCAGCGCTCAAAAACTGGAGTATGTATTGAAAAACTACCCGGACCTCAGAATTTATGTGCCCCACCTCGGGGCCAATGAATTCGATCAGTATCGGCGATTACTGGAATGTTACGATAACCTGTGGGTAGACACTGCAATGATGCTCTCGGAGTATTTGCCCACTCCGAAACTTCCACGGCTGTCGGACCTACGGGCCGATCGCGTCATGTTCGGAACTGATTTTCCGAATGTCCCCTACGCTTGGGACAGAGAAGTCCGCCGGCTGGAAGCTCTCCATCTTACGACTGATTTTCTCGAAGGTATTCTGGCACGCAATGCATCGGAATTTCTTTCAATCGAGACATAAGGACCGCCCACATTCCTGAGCAAACTGGGTCAGAAAGTCCTGGCGCGTAAGCAGAGAGACATACAGTTTTCGCCCGCTCCGATTGCTCTGCAAGTTTATTGTCGGCTCAGTATGCGCCCAATAAGCATCCTCTGAACCTCGGATGTTCCCTCCACAATTTGAAGGATTTTGGCGCCCTTGTAGTAGCGTGAAATCGGATATTCCTGCATGAATCCGTATCCGCCATGAATCTGGTACGCGTCGCTTGCCACCTTTTCCGCCATCTCTGAGGCAAAGAGTTTGGCCGCCACAGACTCGAAGGTGTGCTCCCGGCCATGGTCCTTGAGCCAAGCAGCCTTAAGATACTGGTTTCGAGCCAATTCGATGGACACAGCCATGTCAGCCAGCTTGAATTGGACGGCCTGAAAGTTGAATATCGGCTCTCCAAACTGCAGCCGTTGCTTGGCATACCGTAATGCCTCATCCAGGCATGCCTGAGCCAGACCGACAGCCATGGCCGCGATGGTAATTCGCCCTGTCTCCAAAACGGACAGGTGCTGGGCAAATCCGCGGTCTGGATCCCCCAAAAGGTTTTCTTTTGGGATTCGGCAGTCTTCAAGGATCACTTCATGAGTGGCCGAGGCGTGCCACCCCATTTTCTTGTAGCGCTTCCCGAGCCTAAACCCCGGTGCAGTCTTGGGAACTATAAAAGTCGATATCACATTCCCCTTTTCGTTCTCACCGGTTTTCGCGGCCACCAACAGAATCGACGCATTTTTCAGACCAATGTTCGTGATAAACTGCTTGGTGCCATTCAAGACCCATTCGTCACCGTCCAGAGAGGCTCGGGTCCTGAGCGAGGCAGCGTCCGAACCTGCATCTGGTTCGGTCAGCCCGAAAGCGCCTATCTCCCTGCCCTGTGCGATGGGCACCAACCACCTCTTTTTCTGCTCTTCCGTGCCGAAGACAAGAAGCTCTTGACCAACCACGCAGGTTGTAACATCCAACAGGCCACCCAATGCTACGTCCGAGCGAGATATCTCTTCTATGCAAACGTGAGTGCCGACCCAATCGCCTCCACTCCCTCCGTACTCCTCGGGGAAGGGAACCCCCATGATCCCCACTTCAGCCATCTTTTCGAGAATGTCATAGGGATATTCGCCTGAAGCTTCCATCTCCTCCGCCCGGGGCGCGATCACCTCCCTTGCGAAATCCCTCGCCATGTCCCGAATCATCTTTTGTTCGTCGGTCAGATCAAAGTTCATCCCTGCTTTCCTCATACGGTGGCAGCCGTTTGATAAGACACAAAATGCCGGGCGATTGGTCCAGCATCAAAAACGTCCACTAGATCAGCTCAAAGGTTAGGACGCATCCCTCTTGATCGGGCTCAACAGGATCACGCGGCAGTATTTTGGGCCCGGCCGAAACCTCTTTATCTATCAGATCCATACTCGCTTTCGTGGGGTCAAAGGATGCCAGATTGCCTCAACCCAGGGCCGTCCGCTAATTCGACCAGGGCCACCGTGCGGGTTCCAAATCCCCCTATATCCCCCTTCACAAATGGGGGATAAGGCATTTCCTCTTTACCCTCCCTTCCAAAAGGGGGGGCAAGGGGGGATTTGTCCGCCAATAACCGAGTGGTTTAGGCCAATGCCAACATTCTCTTACGTGCGTGCACATCGTCATCATCTTTGTATGCCCAAACAGTACGGCTAAGCCAACCATCGCTTGCGACGCTTGTAATGTTTCACATCGCGGTAGCTCTTCTTTCCGACCGCAGTGAGGCCGAGATAAAACTCTCTGACGTCCTCATTTCCAGCAATGACTTGTGCATCACCGTCAAGGACCACTCGGCCGTTTTCCAGGACGTAGGCATATCGCGCGAAATCCAGGGCCATGGCCGCATTCTGTTCGGCCAGGAGCAGTGCGACGTTCTCTTCCCTGTTCAGCTTGGTAACGATGTTGAAAATCTCCTCAACCAGGAGTGGGGCGAGCCCCATCGATGGTTCGTCGAGGAGCATGATCTTGGGTCTCGACATCAAAGCACGACCGATGGCCACCATCTGCTGTTCGCCTCCGGAGATGTAACCGGCCTTGGCGTCGCGTCTTTGTCTGAGACGCGGGAAGTAGTGGTAGACCCTCTCCAGATCTTCCTTGACCCCCTTGTCCGACCTGGTGTAGGCGCCGGTGAGGAGGTTGTCCTCCACCGTCAAGTGTTCAAAGACCCGGCGGCCCTCCATCACCTGTATGACCCCGTTCCTGACCACTTCCGCTGCATGCATGCGATCTATGCGCATGCCGTTGAACTCTATGGTACCTTTGGTGACCTCGCCGCGTTCCGCTCGAAGAAGGTTCGAAATAGCCTTGAGTGTCGTGCTTTTACCGGCGCCGTTGGCCCCGAGAAGGGTGATGACTCCCCCCTCGGGAACCTCGAGAGAGACCCCCTTTAAGACAAGGATCACGTGCTCGTAAATAACTTCAATGTTGTTTACCCTGAGCAGGGGGGGCTTTGCGCCGGTAGGCATCTTCTACTTCTCCCCTTTCTTGGCCGCGTATTCCGCGGCCGACTTCTTGACTTGCTCAGCAACGATTTCTTTCATAGGAGCTATCCAGTCAGTGATGGCCGTCCACTTGGCGCCGTCCCACTGCTGGAACCGTACCCAACCTCCGCCTTCGTGATTGGTCGGGCTCGTCTTTATGGGCGGCATGAAACCTTGTGCGCCGATTTCCTTTAGTCGCGCGTCGTCGATGTTGAGGTGCTCCAGGGCCCATTTCACCTGTTCGCCGTTGACAGGCTTCGGGCCGAACTTCTTGTAGGCGGTGCGGAGCGCTTCCACGGTGAGGATCCCCTCGATGACGCCCCTGTTGTAGTAAACCGTCCCCACTCGTGTAACCGGTAGGTTGCCCTTATTATTCATGTAGATCTTTTCCAGGATCTCCTGGATGAGGGGGAAGTCTTGACCTACACCGTGAAAGTTGGACGAAATGTAGCCCTTAGCTGCCGCGCCGGCTGGGACCACATCCTCTTCGGAGCCGCACCACCACACCCCGATGATGTGGTCGCGCGGGAAGCCCACTCGGGCCGCTTCCTTCAACGGAACGGTACAACTGATGCCCCAGTTACGGTTGATGACCCAGTCGGCCTTGAAGCGGCGCTTGATATCGAGCCACTGAGCGCTCTGCTCGAGCCCCGGCGGAGGAACAGGAAACAGGCCGAGTTCGAAGCCGTACTTTGCCGCCAAGGTTTTCAGGACCGGGATGGTCTCCTGGCCGTAGGCCACATCGATATAGAGAAGAGCGATCTTCTTACCCTTGAGTTTGTCCAATCCACCTTCTTTTTGGGCAATAAATCTGATCTTTCCGGTGACCTGAGACCAGTACGTCGTCACCAAGGGAAAGACGTACGGGAAAACGTCTCCCCCGGCTTGCGCATCAGCTCGGCCGTATCCGACCGTCATCAACGGGATCTTGTCCGCGGTGGCCCGCTCTGTGAGAGCGTAGGTGATGCCGGTGGCTTGCGGATGGTAGAGGCAGGAACCACCATTCTCATTTTTTGTCCGTTCGTAGCATTCCACCGCCCTGGGAGGCGAATACGCTGTTTCGCACTCCTCCCACTTGAGCTTTATACCTTCGACGCCACCCTTGAGGTTGACCAGGTCGATGTAATCCTCCAAACCTCCGCACAGGCCGCTGCCGCCTGGAGCGTACGGTCCAGTACGGTAGCAGAGCTGCGGTAGCCACTGTTCCTTTTCCTGGGCCGCGGCCGGGCCGGCCATCAACAGCAAACCCGCAATCAGAAGGGAAATTGCGAGGCCCCATCGAAGTTTCATGCTTTTGGACATAGCTTCCACCTCCTTGGAAGGAACTTGGTAAAACCTTTGTTGCATCCGACCCCGGGGCCCGGACTCGATGGACTCCCGGAATCCACACGACATCCCGAATATCGCCTCCTTTAGTAAGGGAACGGCCACAAGCGTAGGTAATCCTTAATGGTGTTCCAGAGCCGCGCCAGGCCCAGGGGTTCCACAGCCAGGAAGAAGATGATAAACGCCCCGAAGATCATATTCTTCATGTTGGCCATAAGGTCCGGAGTGAACATTTTACTCAGATTGACAACGTTGTGGCTGATGGATGATATGCTGAGGTCAATAAAAATTGGCAGCAGCGTGATGAAGGCCGCTCCCAGAAATGACCCCAGCACACTGCCCATTCCACCGATAATGACCATGCCCAGGATCTCGAACGACAACATGAGATGGAACTCTTCAATGTTGGCGGAACCGTAATAGACGGCCACCACCAGACCTCCGGCTACGCCGGCATAGAACGAGCTCACAGCGAAGGCCAGGACCTTGTATTTGAACTGCGAGATCCCGATTATCTCGGACGCTACGTCCATGTCGCGAATGGACATCCACGCACGGCCTACACGGCTGCGCATCAGGTTCTTTGCGAAAATGGCCATAGCTACGACAAATACCAGCGCCACGTAGTATTTTTCAGCCGCAGTGGTTATTTTCCAGCCCATAAATTCCAAGGCATTGATATCGACGGTGGAATAGACACCGCCACTGATCCATTTCACGTGCGTGATTACCCATTCGATGATCAATTGTGCGGCGAGAGTCGACACAGCCAGATAGAAACCTTTGATCCGCAAGGACGGGAGTCCGAACGCGGAGCCCACCGCGGCTGTGATCACTCCGGCCCCCAACAGGGCCACTGGTAGCGGCACGCCATAGCGGTTATACATGATCACTGTCGCGTACGCGCCCACAGCCATAAACCCCGCGTGACCCAACGAGAGCTGGCCTGCGTAGCCGGTGAGGATGTTAAGACCGAGCGCGGCCAAAGAAAAGATCAGGAGCGGAATGAAGATGCTCACCAGCAAGTAGTGGCCGGCAAACAAGGGCACAATCACGAAAGCCAACACCATGCCGACTGCAAAGCCGATCTTGTCCAAAGGAATAGGGAAAAGCTCCATGTCCCTGGCATACGTGGTTTTGAATGCGCCGGTTTCTCGATAGAACATGGTTCAGACCCTCTCGATGATCTCTCGGCCGAACAGGCCGTAAGGACGGATTCCCAGGACAATCAAGGCTAGAAGATATGGGAAGAAATTCTTGATACCTCCTCCCACTGCGGGACCGATGAGGCCCTCGGCGAGGTTCTCCCCGGCGCCGATAATCAGCCCGCCGATTATGGCGCCCGGAATCGAGTCAATTCCTCCCAGAATGAGGACCGGCAGCGCTTTCAGAGCCAGGAGAGAGAGACTCGCCTGAACCCCGACCCTGGTTCCCCACAAAGCCCCGGCGACAATGGCAACTATTCCTGCGATGGCCCAGGTGATGCCCCACGCTTTCCTGAGCGGAATGCCCACTGAGAGCGCTGCTTCATGGTCGTCGGATACGGCTCTAAGGGCCCGGCCGGTCTTGGTCTTCTGGAAAAACCAGACAAGGACCACAACCAGGATTCCGGCTACCACTGCGCCGAGAATGTCCAGAGAGCTGATAAACATGCCGGCGATTTCGTAAGTCTCATCAGCAACACCGAGGCTGAGCCCCCGCGGCTGAGTGCCCCAGATGCCTTGCGCCAGGCCCTGAAGGAAGAAGGCCAGCCCAATGGTGGCCATGAAAAGGACAAGAGGCGGCCTGGCCACCAGCGGCTTGAGCACGATCCGCTCAATTGCCATTGCCAGGCCCACCATGACAGCGACGATGATGATTAGTCCCACCCATAGAGGCAACGTCGCCGTGAGCGCAGCCAGACCCAATGCGGCAAAAAAGGTCATGTCTCCCTGAGCAAAGTTAAAAACTCCCGAGGCCTTGTAGATGAGCACAAAGCCCAGAGCGACCATCGAGTACATCAAACCTACCAGAAGGCCGCTTACGGTCAATTCCAACGCAAAAATCACCGTGTCAGTCATCCGTGGTTCCCCTTCTCTTCTTTCCATGAGCCCCAAGGTAGGCCTTGATCACTTCCGGGTTGTCGCGGATCTCGCCCGGTGTGCCTTCGGCAATCTTACTGCCGTAATCCAGCACCACGATCCTGTCCGAAATGTCCATGACCACGCCCATATCGTGCTCGATTAAGGCAATGGTGATGCCCCTTTCCTGGTTCGCATCCAGTATGAACCGGGCGATGTCCTCTTTTTCTTCCAGATTCATCCCTGCCATTGGCTCGTCGAGCAATAGCAGCTTAGGTTGGGCGGCCAGGGCTCTGCCAAGCTCGACCCGCTTTTGCAGTCCATAGGGAAGCATACCCGCGGGCGTCTTGCGTATGGCCTCTATTTCCAGAAAGTCTATGATGTCTTCCACTGCTTCCCGGCTGCTGATCTCCTCCTTTTGGCCCCAAAGCCAATAGACGCCCGAGGCGAAAAGGCCGGAGCGCATATGGAGATGTCGGCCCACCAGGAGGTTGTCCAGAGTGGTCATCCCCTTGAAAAGGGCAACGTTCTGGAATGTTCTGGCAATTCCCAGGTTGGCAACGTGGTGCGGAGACATGAAGGTCCGCTCCTTGCCCTCGAAGAAGACTTCTCCCGGAGAAGGATGGTACACGCCGCTAATCACGTTGATCAGGGTGGTCTTGCCCGCTCCGTTGGGCCCGATTATGGAAAGTATTTCTCCGGGGTTGATCTCCAGGTTCACGCTGATCAATGCATGAAGAGCCCTGAAGCTGACGTAGGCGTTGCTGACCTTGAGCATCGGCCGCTGGATGCCGTCAGGCATGCTCTTATCACCCCTTCTTCGTTGCTTCGGAAAGACCGCCCGGTCGCTCGGTCCCGCTGAAGTCGGTCAACCCTTGATTTCCACGTCGCGGATGGCCAAGTTGGCCCGAATAGTTGCCTGGCGGCCGTCTTCATAGGTAATGACCGCCTCCACGTTTACCCGGTCCTGGTTTGAATAAAGGGCGCTTATGAGGTTCTCGTATTTCTTGGAAATGAAACCACGCCTGACCTTGCGTGTCCGGGTGATTTCAGCGTCATCGGGATCCAATTCTTTGTGGAGTATCAGGAAGCGTTTGATCTGAGCCCGCCGCAATTGCTCTTCTTCGTAAAGAAGGCCGTTCACTTTCTTCACTTCTTCATGGATCAGGTCGTAGATTTCCGGCTTCTGGCTCAGATCAGTGTAGGAAGTGAAGCCGATACCTCTTCGTTCAGCCCAGTTGCCTACAGTTTCCGCGTCGATGTTAATCATTGCCGCGACATAATCTTTGTCCTGTCCCAGAGTGACCGCTTCCTTTATGAACTGGCTGAACTTAAGTTTGTTCTCGATATATTGGGGGGCGAAAATGGTTCCCGCGGCCATGACGCTGACATCCTTGGCCCGATCGATGATCTTGAGGTGCCCGGTCTTGTCGATGATGCCTGCGTCCCCTGTATGAAGCCACCCGTGATCCAGGGTCTCAGCAGTAGCTTCGGGGTTCTTGAAGTAGCCCTGGAACACGCCGGGGCTGGCGATAAGGACTTCCCCCTGGTCGCTTATCCGGATTTCAACTCCCACACAGGGTTTCCCTACGGTGTCCAGCTTGACATCGTCATCCGGCTGATAGGTGCACATGGCCGAAGTTTCAGTCAGTCCGTAGATCTGTTTGAGGTTCACTCCTATGGCGCGAAAAAATCTGAACACCTCCGGACCGAGAGCCGCCCCGGCTGTGTACGCGTAACGGACTTTCGCGAGGCCGAGGTTATCTCGCAACGGACCGGTGGCCACGACCTTGCCGACCGAACGCAGGATCTTGAGGCGGAGAGGAACCGGCTTCTTTTCACTCTCCAGCTTGGTGGCCTCCACAGCGACATCCATGAAGTAATCATACGCCTTGCGGATCGGCCACCAGGCGTCGTCCATCTTCACTTGGACCATGGAGAGCATGTTTTCCCAAATACGAGGCGGGCATATCAATAGGGTTGGCCCGATCTCCCTCATATCGCGCATTACCGTTGACGGGTCTTCCGGACAATTGACGGTAAAACCTGTGTTGAGGAACATGGCAACGGAAAGCACCGCGTCCCCGATCCAGGCCATAGGCAAATAAGCCATGATCTGATCCGTGGGCCGGTGATCTTCCATGGCGGATAAGGAACGAACATTGGTGATAAGATTGGCGTGGCTAAGGACCACACCCTTTGGATTGCCAGTGGTGCCTGACGTGTACGCAATGAGCGCAATGTCGTCCGGTTGGACGTTTTCGATCTCTCGGCCAATGTAGCCCGGGTTGAGCTTATCGAACTCGACCCCCAATTCCTGAACTTTGGTAAAGGCTTTAATACTCGTATGATCGTAATGGCGCATCCCCTTGGGGTCCTCGTAGATGATGATCTCGATGGCGGGAACCTGTTCCTTGAGAACCAGCATCTTATCGACTTGCTCCTGGTCTTCGGCCACGATGATGCTAGCGCTTGAGTGTTCAATAATGTACTGAAGCTCCTTTTCGATGGCGTCCTGGTACATGGGGACAGGGATGCCGCCGAGGCACATTGCCGCCAACTGGGCCCAGTAGAGTTGCGGGCGGTTGTCACCGATGATTCCGAGGGTATCCCCGCGCTTGAAGCCCAGTGCGGCCAGGCCAGCCGCGAACGACCTCACCTGTCTCCAATACTCTTCCCAGGTATAGGACTGCCAGATACCGAAGTCTTTCTCACGAATGGCAACTCTGCCAGCTTCCTCCCGGGTCTGCCGACTGAGTAGCAGTTTAGGCAGAGTGTTGCCCCTGGCGTCTTCCCTGACATTCTCCAGCGTCATGGGTTGACTCCCCACGCAATACCGATAAGAGATGATGTTGTTCAACGCCCGGCCGGCTTTACCCCGCCGAGCTTAGGTTACAGCCAGAAAGATGAGAAACAGCACTTTGATCTATATCGGGTCCTTTGGAGCCGGCTACACACGTACCCGGACCCGGCAGAGAAAACATCGTCACCGTTTGATAAGAGATGGGTTCGCATCCCTGTAATTCCCGATTGCTCAGACATTAACAGGCTTGAACTTTTCACAGGTCAGAATAGAAGGTTTGAAAAAGAATGATCGGAGAACCTACGCCACACAGATACATGATGTCACGAAATGGTGAATAGACACCAAGTCTTCCTCAGCGCTTGAGACAGACCGGTCACTCTACATAGCAAACTAGTCAACTTCGATCCCACATGTCAATCATTTTTGCACGCGAGCCGTAACCATTCAGTTTCTAGGGGGAAAAACTCTCATTGCGAGCGAAGCGAAGCAATCCCATTTTCGGTAGGACGGGCATCTTGGTGGTGGGACCGGCATCTTGCCGGTCATTGAAATAGACAGGCTGGAAGCCTGTCCCACCAAAAGTCTGTTCCTCCAATGGAGATTGCTTCAGCCATGCGGCCTCGCAATGACATTCTTTCGCCTCCCATGACTCGATGATCGCAAAAGCTCGATGAAGCGCAGATAATCCTCCTGATCTCGGAAGATCGCTTCACGGCGTCTGCCCTGTTCATGACATAGTGCCAAGTTTCCGGCTGATCATTGCGAAAAGCCCATCACATGGCCGAACCATTTCACGAGGCTGACAGATGAGCCAAGAGCAGACCCCTTTCCCATCCATTTGACAAGTATTAAAATGACAGATCGGGCATGTCGTCCCAGCCGATCACAGCTACACTGGTATCAAGTGCGAAGTCTTGCATTTCGCCCTTCTCACCAGCTCTGACTAGCCAAACCGCCATTTTCGTCCTGCCTCCCCAGGCTACCCTGATTCTTTGGTCGTTCTTACCCCCGCCATACAAATCGGTCGGGAATTTGGAAAGTCGCTATAACCGCATCTCTACAGCCGGAAGGCACTGCACGCCGTACCCCGACATGCGCGGGTTTCAACGTCGGGCACCATATTGCACGAACAAAGAATCGACATCACTTAGCCGGCTCAGGGATCTCTTCTTCGATTCCGGCCAAGGTCTTGGCATAGCCTGCGTATTCTTCCAGCGGACTGGAGCCGAAAACCACCATCCTGGCGCCGTCCGGCGATCCACCCCCGTGCATGCATCCCGGGACGCCCGCGCCGATGGTTAGCCATTCGACGAGCCGAGCAGCGCGGGCTCTACTTTCTGCGGAGCCAGCCCCTGCCTTTATATACTTCTGAATGAGGTGGCCGTATTCCGGGCTTGTGAGGTCCTTGTATGATGGGAAACAACCTGTCTCTACGATCCCCCCGCCGATTTCCTGGCAAAGCCTCTTAGTTTCATAGGGGAGCGTGGCAACGAGTATCTTATTTGCGTGGCCGGTGAGGCTATCTGCGAGCCAGACCCCTGACGGGTGCTTTTTCCCCAAGGCGATGGCGCCGATACCCGTAGCGAAGGTGGCTTCGTTGTTGAGTTCCATGTTAACCAGCTTGTCCCTGAACGCCTTGGCGCTCAGACCATTGGCGCGAGCGATTAGAGCCGCAGCCCCGACCATCACGTCGCCCTGTCCAGCCACACAGGCCCCGATGCAAGCGCGGTACGTGGCTGTAAACCGCCCCAGAATCTGACCTGTGTACTGATATTCACCAGCCAAAAAGACGCGCTCGTTGGGTACGAACACGTCTTCAAAGAGTAGGTACGCCTGAGTGATCCCGGTCCGCGTCGGAATATCAAAACCTTCTTCCAATTCTCTGGTGTCGCTGGGACGTCTCGTTTCAACTATGGTGAGGCCGTCGATGTCGCGCGGGACGGCGCATATCAGGGCGAAGTCCTTGTCCGCCTCCCCATACCCGCTGCCGGGCAAGAGGAATATCTCGTCCGATGCCGCTACCCCGCAGATCATGAGCTTGGCCCCGCGGATCACTATGCCGTCCTTCTTGCGCTCAACAATGTGGACGTTCGAATCCAGGTCAGCCTGCTGGTGCGGCTTAAGCTTGCGGTTGCCCTTGGCGTCGGTCAGGGCCCCGGCTACCAAGAGCCCCTTCTCCTGGAACTTCAGGCACCATTCTTTGAGGCGAGCGTGGTAGTCGGTCCCCAGTGCCTCATCCATTTCACTGGTAATCGACCACATGACGTTCGAACCGTTCCAGCCGACGCACAGACCGCCGGTGCATGTGCCTGTCAGGTGATACATCTTTCGCTTGAATTTGGAGTTGTACATCATCTCTTCCGGCGAGGTCATAAGAGAGCAGTTGCGGTGAATAGTCTCGCCGGTCAAGTTCGATTTGGTCGCGAAGATTTCGGACAATTTCGGGTCATGAGCGGCGTCGATCCCCCGCGCGTGACTCTCCACAACGCGCATGGTGGCCGGGTGTGTTGTCACGTCCTTGATGAGCTCACCGAATTTGTGAACGTTGGGTCGCATCTGCTTCAAGGCCGATATGTACTGCTCTCTAGTCCTCAGCGCCATGGTGGACCTCCATCGGTTATGGGGTTTCAGAGTTTATTTTTCCGAGGCGTATGATCTTATCTTTTCGATCAGGGCCGGAACGATCTCCTTGAAATCGCCCACCAGCCCCAAATGGCAATGGTCAAATATTGCTGCGTTCGGATCGCTGTTGATGGCTACCATCAGTTCGGGATTTTTCAAACCGACCAGATGGTGCATGTGGCCGGAAATACCGACCGCTATGTACAGCCTGGGACGAACCGTACGCCCGCTCTGGCCGATCATGCGGTTTTCTTCGGCCCAGCCTTCGTCCACTGGGGGACGAGTGGCCCCGACCGCGCCGTTCAAGACTGAAGCCAGCTCCTCAATGTTGCGCCAGTCGGCCTTTGTGCCTACCCCCCAGCCGCCCGCAACCACTACTTCGGCTGTTTCGAGCCCTCCCATTGGCGGCTCTTCCCGTCTTACTTCCACTGTACGGTAAGTTATGTCCTCAGGTTGTAGCCGAGTTTCGATCGTGATTTCGCGGCCCCACGCGTCACCGGCTTCCGGCATGCCGAAGACTCCCGGCATCACTGTGGCCACCTGCGGCCGTGTACGGGGACAGCTCACCCGGGCCATGACATTTCCACCCCAGCCGGGAACGACAGAAAGCAGTCCGCCCTCAGCGTCTAGGTGCAGATCAATGCAATGAGCCGAAAGACCGGTACGGAGTCGAGCGGCCAAGCGAGGCGCCATGTCCGTTCCCATGGCTGTGGCGCCCAGGAGGAAGATCTCGGGCTGCCACGCCCGCACAGCCCCCTCAATGGCTTTGACGTAGGCCTGATTACAGTAGTCGGCCAACAGTGGATCGTCAGCTACCAGAACTTCATCCACGCCATACGAGAGCACCTGGTCGGCCAATCCGTTCAACCGGCTGCCGACGAGCACGCCCGCGACTTTCCATTGAACGGATTTCCTCAGCTCAGCAGCCTTGCCCAGGATTTCCAGGCCGACTTCGGCTATGCGTCCCTGGCGTTGCTCCACAAATACCCAAATCTTGCTTTCGACAATTCCAGTCACGTGCCCATCCTAACAAAACCCTGAGCGATGAAGCCGATCGGCCAGTTGCGCGGCTTGCTCCCGAGGGCCCCCAGACAAAACCTCAGCCCTAGTTCTTTTCTCCGGGACAAAGAGGTCGACCATGCATGTCGGTGACCCGTTCAGCCCAACCCACGGCTCTTTCAGCCCAAGAGAATCGGACGCCCAGACCCGCGTCTCTTTTTTTTCCGCGTCCAGAATATTCATCAGCGTCACATATCGTGGTTCGTTGATCCCCCTGAGCACCGACAACATCATTGGAGGCTTCATCCCCACTACGACATAGCCGTGTTCGATTTGGGAGCGGACCATCCATGACCCCGGCGCAGTGACATCGACGGCCGAGACGTGCATAACGTTCGGTACATCAAGAAACTCAGCTATTTGAGCGCTGACTTGAGCGGTGCCGCCGTCTATGGTTTGGTCTCCACAGACCACCAGATCGAACCCTCCCAATTTCTCGATGCCGGCCGCCAGGACATAAGCCGTCGCCAGCGTGTCTGCGCCCGCAAAGGCTATATCGGAAAGCAAAATCGCAAAGTCCGCGCCCATAGCCAGGGCTTCATTGAGCACAGACTTTGCATCCAGCGGTGCCATACTGACGACGAGCACCTCGCCGCCCAGCCCGTCGCGCAAGCTCAGGGCAAGCTCTAGAGCATTCCTGTCAAGAGGGTTAATCGTTCCAGGAATGCCTTTGCGGATCAGAGTCTTGGTCTTGGGATTCAGTTCCAGCCGGTTCCAGTGCTTGGGGTCCGGAACCGGCTTGACACAGACAATTGTACGCATTTCTCTCCGCCGCTATGTTTGAGGTTTGTCGGGGCTGACCACGCCGTCGGGGCCGCGTCCACAAAAAAGCTATCGCCGTCAGCCGAACATTGAAAGAGCCTGGCGAGCCATCACAAGTTTGGCTATCTCGGCGGTTCCACCCGCGGGAATTGTCACCAGAGCGTCTCTGAGTAGCCTCTGTACTGGATATTCTTTCATGATGCCATAGCTGCCGTGAATCTCAATGGCTTTGCGTGCCGATCTTGCAGCCGCTTCACAAGCAAATTGCTTCGCCAACGCCGATTCCGTAGCGCATTCGATCTTCTGGTCAATCATCCAGCCCACGCGGTAGGTGAGTAAGCGGGCAATCTCCAGGTCCGAATAGATATCGGCCAAGGGCCACTGAATTCCCTGCAACTTGCTGATCGGTTTCCCGTAGAGGGTGCGCTCGTTGGCGAACTTCACCGCCTGCTCCAGAACACCATTCAAGATGCCGAGCCCCACGGCAGCCATGCCCGGCCTGCCGCACTCCACGATGTCCTGAATAGCGACCATTATCCCCTGCCCTTCGCTTCCGATAAGATTCTCCTTGGGCACTTCGCAGTTGAGGAAGGACAGTTCGCCGGTATTTGCGCCACGCAGACCGACTTTATGTTCTTTCCGACCGACCTTGGCGCCCGGAAAGCTCGTTTCCACCACAAAGGCCGACAAACCCTTGCCACCTTCGCCTGTTCGTGCGATTACCACCCAGGTATCCGAGTGGTGAGCATTGGTTATAAAGCATTTTCGGCCGTTCAGAATATATTTGTCCCCGTCCGCGACGGCTGTGGTCTGAATTCCCGCGACATCAGACCCGCCGGACGGCTCCGTGACAGCCACCACCCCCATGGTTTCACCTTTGCACAGCCGCGGCAAGTACTTCTGTTTCTGGCTCTCGGTGCCCCATCTGTTGAAAACGTAGGTACACATGTGGTGCACCTGGAGAGCCATCGGGATCGCTGGACAGACGCGGCCCAATTCCTCCAGGACAATGACTCGCGCCAGATGACCCATACCGGTGCCGCCATATTCCGGTGGAGTAATCACGCCGAGTATCCCCATCTGACCCATGCTTTTGAGCAGGTCTACAGGGAATTCCCCCGTCTCCTCCATTGCTTCCATCCGAGGAGTGATCTCTTTTTCCGCGTATTCCCGTACGCTCTTTCTCAGAAGTTCTTCCCTCTCCGAAAACTTGAAATTCATAAGAATCCCCCTTCGTGAATATGGAAAATCAAACCGTCCGTTCAAAACTTTCAAACCAGGAATTATGCGGCGGTCTTGCCATATCGGAAGTTTTGGCGGTCACTGAACGGTCGCTGGTTGGTTCCTCCGACCCTAAAAAGCCGAGTATGGTTCCCCCCAAGGCCAGAGGCAGGCAAAACCGTGGTCATGTTGATGAAAAAGATTCTTTTATCTCTTTTTGAGCATACCGCTCCATACTGCCACCGGTCAATCACAATTTTGCGTATCTTCCTTTACCCGAACACAGCTTGGTAGTATCGGGCCAAGGGAAACGCCGACGCCACATGAACCGACCACTTGTATTCGGAGTGCAGAATCCGTGGCGGAGGCCAGGTATTAACAAAATCTTAGACCTCCGGACTTTCTGTAACCTATTGAACAAACCTGCTCCTAAAGCTCGCCCCAACCCGTCTCCGTTCCAAATGTTCGAAAACCCGCCTGGGGGGCCCATGCCCTAATCGGTAACCTGGCTCAGAACGGATTCTAGACCCCTTATAGAACGAATCTCGCGCGGGATCCCTCGGCGTGGTAAACTTCACGTGGATTCCGAATCAAGGGACCATAGACATGATCATCCCTTACCATCCACGTGAGTGCAAAAGCTTAGGCCGCATTGCCGGGGGTCCTCTCATACAGGCCGTAGAGGATCGGGAGACAATTCCCATTCCTGCGGACTTGCTGCGTAGAAACAATATCCACGTGCTGCGAGTTACGGGGGGCTCTCTGATCGCGGACCATGTGCTCGACGGCGATCACCTGATCGTGGAAAGGCCAGCAAAGCGAAGGACGAGACGCGGTTCATCATGTAGGACTGAGGTGGAGCGTCGAACGGGCTTTCACGGGATTGTCGCGCCTCCCTGTGGCCTCAGGCAATGAGGGGGTGGAATCAGTTTGGTACAGCGGCTGAGGAGGTAATCAACCATGAATTGGAGATATGTGAAGATAGAACGCTCGGGTCGGATTGCCTTGGTCCGCTTCGACCGAGGGGACAACCTCAATGCGCTATCACTGGATCTCATGATCGAGCTGATTGAGGCGGCTCGATCTTTTGAATCCGACTTGCAGACGACAGTCGTCGTCTTGAGTGGACCTTCCGAGGCTTTTTCCGCGGGCCTCGATCTCCGGGATCAAAAGCTGCTGGACGTGCTGCACGCCCCGCTAGGCGAACGACGAAGACTCATGGCCTACGGCCCCAAGATGTGCAGAGAGTGGGAGAAAATGGAGCAGGTCACTGTAGCGGCCATAGAAGGCTTCTGTATCGGAGGAGGTGTGTCGCTGGCCGTCGCGTGCGATTTCCGTATTATGGGCCGAAGCGCTCATTTCAGGCTTCCCGAATTGGCCTTGGGATTGAACATGAGCTGGCAGACCCTGCCAAGGTTGGTTCATCTCATCGGCCCGGCGCGAACCAAAAGGATGGCAATCCTGGCGAACGATAGAATCAGCGCGGAGCAATCCTTAGATTGGGGCCTCGTTGACGAGATCGTCGAAGATGGGGAGTCATTGAATTGCGCACTCATTCTCGCTGAGAAAATTGCGACCATGCCGCCTATTCCAGTGAAGATGACCAAACAGGCGGTCAATGTCGCAGCAACGGCCTTGGATCAGGCAACGAGCTATATGGATGTGGATCAATTTAGCCTCTGCCAAATGACCGAGGATCACGGAGAAGCTCTGGCCGCGTTCTCGGAAAAAAGGGCACCGAGCTTCAAGGGTCGGTGAGAGAGGGCGTCCCGATCCGGATTGAACCTTGCAGACATTGGGAGCGTGGCCCTTTAAACGACCATTGAACGAGCCGAGAGGGGTTACAAATCACCAGATGTGGGAAGATGCTTCCACATTTCCACGGCCATACTTTGACCTTCCATGAACCGCCGAGACTCCTTCAGCCCAGTAATCTGGAATTATGCGGCGGTCTTGCCATTTCAAAGGTTTTGGGGATCACTGACCGGTCGCGGCTTGGTTCATCCGACCCGAAAAACCCGAGTATGGTTCCCCACAAGGCCAGAGGGAGGCACAAATGTTGTCACGTTGCTGAATAAGTCACTTTTTTGGTCTTGATCGTAACTTACCACTCGTCCTCGGTCAGATAAGCGACCTGGAACTCATCAAGGCGACAAATCTTATCACCTTCGATCAAGGGGAAACAGAAATATGGTTATCCAGTCCAAAATAAAAATCCTCGAGAGGGGCAAGCTCTCAAGGTTCAATGAAATTAACCTACTCAAAATTGAAACAAGGGCAAAACAAGGGCAAAATCATTTTGCCCTTAACACTAGGAAATTACCGTGACGTAACTCCCCTGTGTTTTTAGTGTCTTATGGCGGGAGCGACGAGACTCGAACTCGCGACCTCCGGCGTGACAGGGCGACTGTCCACCACGTAAACACAAAGCTATCCTGACAACCCCAATGATTTCAAGCCCCATTTAGTCCTGTTCGTCCCTCAGGGGACCCCTCAGTCCGAAAAAATGTTAACAAATTGTTAACACGGAGCACCTTTCCACATCATGGGGTCAAAGTTTCAGCTTCCATATACGCCATCCTTTCGAGAGCCCCTGCCTTCAGAGCAGCACGGATGATCCGGGCAGAAAAGGCGGCTTCATCGTCTCAGGAGGAAGCATCAACTGGCCTTGCTCGTTTACGTTTGCGAGGTGTCTGTCCGGAGTGGTCATCACTATCCTTTCTG
Source organism: Desulfomonilaceae bacterium (assembly GCA_052146735.1). Lineage (GTDB taxonomy): Bacteria > Desulfobacterota > Desulfomonilia > Desulfomonilales > Desulfomonilaceae > CAWBBA01. Next base: position 20,757 of record JBKQMK010000242.1, read on the forward strand.
CCAAATCATGATCCAGTGGTATGAACGCTCCCGTGGTCATATGAAACTGACTTAACGGCAGGATCCTTCTCGCGAACAACATCCCCCAGTAGGGGTAATCCCTATTCCAACATCCAACAAGAAGAACCTGCTGCTGATTTCCACTCTCCCGACATCGGGAGAGTAGACCAGAGAGTTAACGCCGTCTTCTCGGATTGCTTATTGATTCAGATGAATCTCCGAGTACCTTCAGCAAGAAGGAAAAGCACGAAAACTGATCTTGCAAACTTCCGGGAATCTTTCTAAAAAAGTTTCTGTCGTAGGAACGCGATTTGAATGGTGGGTTGCCTGTGAGAACCATGGAAGAAATCGACCGTCTGCTTGCCGAAGCCCATGAAGAATTGTCTCACTTGGAATCCAGGCGTGAGGCTGTTCTTGAGCACGTCAAACAGCTCAGAGAACAACGAGACTCTCTGTTAGGCGCAGATTCCCGTTCCGAGCCTGGTAGTTCTTCAGCACAAGTGACAAATCAGTCACCACCAGAAGAGAAGGTTCGGCTATTCCTCTCCCTGTTTAGGGGCAGGCAAGATGTTTACCCGCGACGGTTTGAAAGCAAGCGGACTGGCAAGATCGGCTATCAACCAGCCTGCCGAAATGAGTGGCTAAAAGGGTTGTGCGGAAAACCCAGGATCAAATGTGGCAACTGCAACTATCGTGAATTCTTCCCAGTAACTGAAGAAGTCATAGAGAATCACCTCAGAGGTTTAGATCCAGAGGATAGATCGCAACGGGACTTTACAGTAGGGGTATATCCGATGTTGCCTGACGAGACCTGCTGGTTCATAGCCGCTGATTTTGACAAAGCCACATGGATGGAGGACGCATCTGCGTTTCTAGAAACCTGTCGCTCGCACGATGTGCCAGCTATTCTGGAGAGATCTCGGTCAGGGAACGGTGGGCACATATGGATATTTTTCTCAGAGCCCATTCCCGCTGCCGTAGCTCGACAGCTAGGATCATTCATGCTCACTGAGACCATGGAGCGCCGACCAGAAATAGGTCTCGACTCATATGACCGCTTTTTCCCGAGCCAAGACACGATGCCTACCGGAGGCTTCGGAAGTCTTATCGCACTCCCACTGCAGAAGAAGCCGAGAGACTGCGGGAACAGTCTTTTTCTTGACAAGGATTTTATACCGTATCCAGATCAGTGGGCCTTTCTATCAACCGTGGGGCGCATGAAACGCCTAGAAGTTGAAACCCTGGTGAATGGCGCTGTTCAGCGCGGACGTGTGGTGGGTGTACGCATGGTCATCACTGATGGAGACGATGACGAACCATGGACCGCTCCACCTTCAAGGCGGCGGGAAGAGTCTCCAGTCATTGGCCATCTGCCAGGAGAACTCGAACTGGTTCTGGGGAATCAGATTTATGTGGCAAAAGAAGAGCTGCCCCCTGCCTTGCGAAATCGATTGATCCGTTTGGCTGCATTTCAGAACCCCGAGTTCTACAAGGCACAAGCAATGCGTTTTCCGACTTTTGACAAGCCTCGCATCATAAGCTGCTGTGAGGATTTTACTAAGCACATCGGAATCCCACGTGGCTGCCTAGACGAATTGTTGGCCTTGTTGAAGTCGTTGAACATAAAAACCAAGGTTACTGATCAACGCTTTGTAGGGACTTCAATCGATGTTCGTTTCAACGGCACCCTCAGGCTGGAACAACACGAGGCGGCACAAAGCATGCTGCAACACGAAACAGGCATCCTGGCTGCCACAACGGCCTTCGGCAAAACCATCGTGGCCTGCTATCTCATAGCCGCACGAGGAGTAAACACACTTGTGCTGGTTCACCGCAGACAACTGCTCGACCAGTGGGTTGCCCGAATAGCAGACTTTCTTGGCCTGCCCGTCAAGGAAATTGGACAGATAGGTGGAGGAAGACGTAAGCCCGGTGGCAAGATCGATGTCGCCATTATTCAGAGTCTCAGCAAAAAGGGCGTGGTGGACGATATCGTGGGCGAATATGGGCACTTGGTTGTGGACGAGTGTCATCACATCTCAGCCCGAAGCTTCGAAGTAGTTGCCAGACAAAGTAAGGCCAAGTATGTTACCGGCCTGTCGGCCACTGTGACTCGAAAAGACGGTCACCATCCTATAATCTTCAAGAATTGTGGACCAATTCGGTACAGAGTGGATCATCGTAAACAGGCAGCGGCCAGACCATTTCACCATAGGGTGATCACGCGTGCCACCGGCTTCCAACTTCCTCAATCACTTATGACCAGGGAAGCCACATCAATTCAAGAGATTTACTCTGCGTTGGTTGTCGACGAGGGCCGCAACAAAATGATTATTGAGGATGTGCTTCAAGCTCTCGCCGAAAAACGTTCTCCAGTCCTGTTGACCGAACGAAGGGAACATCTGGAATTCCTTGCTAGCCAACTTTCTGCCTTAGTCCGCAATGTAGTTGTCCTTAAAGGGGGCTTGGGCAAAAGGCAAAGGGATGTTGTTCTCAAGAAAATAGCCAACATTCCTGATGACGAGGAGAGGATCATCCTCGCGACTGGACGTTATCTCGGCGAAGGGTTCGATGACGCTCGGCTGGACACCTTGTTTCTTACTCTACCCATTTCGTGGCGAGGAACACTGGCCCAGTATGCTGGACGTCTTCATCGCTTGCATGAGAGCAAGAACGAGGTGATCATATATGACTACGCTGATCTAAGGGTTCCTGTGTTGGCCAAGATGTATGATCGACGGCGCTCCGGGTACAAGGCTATCGGTTATGAAATGGACTTACCACAGTGTTAGTTACTTGTGGACAATGATAGCCCGTAAACAGACAGCAAAAGTCGTAGGTGAAGTCCCTCCCCTCCCCTTTTCTTGTAAGCTTACGCAGCGAGACGTATAATATATTGATGAACACGCAAGAACCGAAACCGCTAGACCGTGACCGGGACTATTACCGGGATCGCTTCAAGGAACTCTTTGAAGAGTTCACCAGAGACGTATTGCTCCACCAGGTCGATCATTATATGAACATGGTGGGATTCCACAGGTGGAATGATGATCAGTGGCAGGTAGCCGCGGACGAAGATTTGGAAGAGAACAAGGACGCTGTACTGGTGGTCTTTGGTTACCGAAACGCTGATGAGATGGAATTCGACTTCCGCTTCTCCTTCCATCCACTGGCTGGGCCGGAATTCAACATCGACTTCCAACAAGCTGGGATGCTCATAAACTCGGGACCCTACGACCGGCTAGATCCCCATGGATGGGTATCAATAATGGACACTATTGAAGATGGAGAGGAACAGATTCTCAAGCAGCGTGATAGGCAACGGCTTACGATTGTGAAGTAGCCCCAT
>JBKQMK010000243.1:0-4007 GCA_052146735.1 Desulfomonilaceae bacterium
CACGCCATGTATATCCTGGAGGAACCGGTGCAGTACATCTGCCTTACTTTCATGGCGCTGATGTATGCCATTAAGATCTACTCAATGATGAAGAAGCCGGGACCGCCGGAAAAGGCGGAACTCAAAGGGGATCGCTATGCAGGCGCGTTGCACTCCCTGGCTAACGTGCTCAGACCCTGGGGCATGGAGAGCACGCGAAACCACCTCTATTTTTATGCGGAATTTGTGGTCTTTCACATAGCCGTTGCATTGACCATCGGATCGACCTTCTTTATTCCGTTGGTTCCCAAGCTGATGGGGCCCACGGTTTCCAAGGTCATTATGGTCTTTATGGGCTTGGCGTTCCTCATTGGATTGCGACGGATTTACCGAAGGATTACGGTTCCCGAAATACGCATCATCAGCAGTCCGGATGATTTCTTCGCCATAACGCTAATGACGGTCTTTTTTGCTGTCGGGTTTGGAGCTATGTGGCTTTGGATTCACGGAAGCCCTGAAACCGGCTTCATGTGGATCTTTTTCTTGATGACCACTTTTTTTCTTCTTTACGTGCCTTTCAGCAAGATTTCCCATTACGTCCTCTATCCGTTCGGTCGAGTGATGTTCGGCCAGATCTTCGGAGGCCGCGGTGTCTTGAACAGGCATGCAAGATAAATAAACCAAAAATAAATACACGGAATTAGAAAACCGGAGGAAATGAAATGGCCGAGCCGGCAGAAAAGAGCGCGATCGAGGCAAAAAAGCAGAAACCGGAGAAACTCGGGACCCAGGAAGACAGAAAGTGGCCCGTGAAACCGGAATTCACCCCTGAAATGTTGGCGGAGATGGAGAAGCTTCTCCCTGGCAAGCTCAACAGGATAGTCCAGACTTCACTTGCGGGCTGCATCCATTGCGGCATGTGCACTGATTCCTGCCACTACAGTGTGTCCATACCTGAGGACAAGACCCTGTTGCCCGCTTACAAAGCCGACAGGTTCCGGAAGTGGTACAAGTACAGATACGACTGGATGGCCAAGGTGTTCCCGTCATTCGTCGGGGCCCAACCTCTTACCAAGGAGCTTGCCGACGAGATGTACGATAAGCTCTGGGGCGGTTGCACCATGTGCCGGCGCTGCACTTTCAACTGTCCCATGGGCGTGGATTACGGGATGTTGACCCGGGCCGCGCGAGGGATCATGACGCAGGTCGGTCGTGTCCCCAAGCATCTTCAGGACACTATTGACACTCATTACAATTACGGCAACAACATGGCCGTTCCGCAGGATGAATTCATCGAAACAATTGAATGGATCGAAGAAGAGCTGCAAGACGAGGACGGTTGTGCGGATTTCAAAATCCCCATTGACAAGAAGGGTGCCAAGTACTTTCTCACACTGAATCCCAGAGAGCCTAAATACTATCCCCTGACAATTCAGGCGAGCGCAAAAGTGCTTAACGCGGCCGGAATCGACTTCACCATCTCTTCACGTTACTGGGACCTGACCAACTATGCCATGTTCAACGGGATCGACCCTGACGCCAAACGGTTTGCGCAATGGATCTTTGATGAAATGAAGCGACTGGAGTGTGGGTATCTCCTCTCCGGTGAGTGCGGCCACGGGTACCGCGGCCTCCGTTGGGAATTGGCCAACTGGCTGGGAGGAGTGCCGTTCCAATTTTCCAGCATGATGGAGCTTATGGCCGAACTGATTCAACAGGGTAAGCTCAAGGTCGACAAGAGCGTGTGGGCAGAAAAGCGTTTCACATATCATGATTCGTGCAACATAGCTCGTTCCGGCGGTGTGATGGAAGAACCTCGGATTGTGATCAGGGCAGCGGTGGATAATTTCGTGGAAATGGAGCACAACCGGGAAGAGAGCTTCTGCTGCGGTGGAGGAGGAGGCGCCTTGGCCATGCCCGAGTTCTCGGAGCGGCGTATCGCGGCAGGCAAAATCAAGGCCGACGAAATACGGGCTACCGGAGCGAACGTGGTGCTCCAGTCTTGTCACAATTGCACGGACCAACTCAAGGAGATAGTCGAACACTACCACATCGACGCCAAAGTGATGAATCTCGCGGAATTGCTTGCGCCGGCCCTAGTGCTCTGAGCTTTCGCCTCTCTAAGCGAGCAAAAATGGATGATGCCGCTGTGCCGGCCAGTACTGCGGCATCAATCCTCGAATGGGCAGAAAGCGCGCATGAGATTCATCCTCCTGTGGAAGGGCGACCAATGCGTCCTGCCGGTCCGGCAGATGGAACACCATGATTTCATGACACGTCCTACGCCTTGAGGGCACTCTTGAAATCCCTCAAGCCGTTCTTGCGGAAATTGCTCCTATGCTCAAGACGGCAACCCGGTTAGTCACAAAATTCACTCGCAGTTTGAGCTTCAAGCTCAGTTTTTATGCCGCATTCATCATGTTCCTTGCCTTGTTGGCCTTTGCTTACCACACTATATCCACCCAAAAAAACAACCTCATAACCAAGATGATCCAAGGGGCGCTCAAGGATTCTCAAGTGATAAAGGCCGCGATCTGGAACGGAATGATGACCAAGGACCGTGCGGTTATCAAACAGATTGTCCAGACCATAGGCGCGCAGGAAGGGTTCAAGGAGATAAACATATATGATGCAAAAGGTGTTTTGCACTATACCAGTAGACCCGATTTGGCCGAAGATCGCCCTACTCCGCCGAAGAATCCGCTGCTGGAGGATATAGGCGCCAACACTTCGGTGCGACACACCATCTCCGAGAGTGGAAAATCACTCCTCGTGGTGAACCCTCTTCTCAACGAAAAGGGCTGCTCTAGCACGTCATGCCACGCTCACCCCGAATCTCAAAAGGTGTTGGGCGCATTAGAGGTTAAACTTCCCCTGGAAGGTGTTACCGAAGAGATCTTCAAGAGCACTCGGAAGACCGTGGTTTTTGCCTTCTTGCTCTTCATATTGATTTCGACAATCAGCGGATTGGCAGTCACATATCTGGTTATACCAAGCATCAGGAGGCTTCAACGCAGGGCTGCAAAAATGGCCCGCGGAGAATACGATCCCAAGGGCCGGAGCGCCGGGTCCGACGAAATGGGAGAACTCCTGCGATCTTTCGACAAAATGAGCCGGCAAATCAACGAGCGCACGGCCGAGTTAGATGCCAGCCGCAAAATGTACAAGTCGTTGTTTGAAGAGGCGCCCTGCTACCTCACGGTGGTTAGCCAAGATTACCGTATCGTCAGGGCAAATCGGACCTTTCGAGATCAATTCGGCGTTCAGACGGGCAAACACTGTTTTACGGGCTACAAGGGGCTCAGTTCCAAGTGCGACGAATGCCCGGTAGAAAAAACATTCGCGGACGGCAAATCACATCAGTCAGAGGAAGAATGGAAACTTGGCGGAATCACTGTGTACGTCATGGTCAAGACGTCTCCAATCTTTAATGACCAGGGTGAGGTTGCCGAAGTATTGGAGATGTCCGTAGACGTGACAAGGTTGAAACAGCTCCAACTAGACCTTGAGAAAAAGCAGCGAGAATTCAAATACCTATTCGAAAACGTCCCCTGTTACCTGACAGTTGTGGACCGCGATTTCAACATCGTTCAGACTAACAAACTTTTCGATCAGGATTTTGGGGCCAGTCTGAGCAGGAAGTGCTTCAAGGTATACAAGCGGCGGGATTCCAAGTGCGACAATTGTCCGGTCGAGAAGACCTTTCTTGACGGCCAAACCCATAATTCCCAGGAGATCTGGCGCCGGAATGGCGAAGAGACTCACATCATCGTGTATACGGCCCCTGTTACCGATCAAAAGGGGGAAATCCGCGCGGTGATGGAGATGTCTACGAATATCACCGAGGTCAAACGCCTTGAGAGCGAGCTGGCAATCCTCGGCGAGACCGTCGCTGGAATGTCACACAGCATTAAGAACATATTGTGCGGACTGGAAGGGGGCGTTTACGTGCTCGACTCCGGCTTCCAGCGAGGAAAAGAGGATCGAGTCCGTGCCGGCTGGGAAATGGTCAAGAACAATGTGGCAAA
>JBKQMK010000244.1:0-3625 GCA_052146735.1 Desulfomonilaceae bacterium
GAATATGGATACTTTCAATATGTTAGCGTTTGTCGTCTACCCTTACCTTGCCCTGACCACATTTGTCGTGGGGCACCCGTATCGCTATTTTACTGATCCGTATAATTGGAACTCAAAATCAAGTGAACTTCTCGATAAAGACAGCTTGAAATATGGAATTACGATCTTCCATTGGGGGATAATCGCCACATTCTTGGGGCATTTGTCTGGCCTCTTGACCCCGCAATATGTTCTTGATGCAGCAGGACTCAGCGCTGAAATCCATGAATTTATCGCCATCGCGGTCGGGATAGTTATCGGATCTCTCGCCTTTGTCGGCCTTATCCTTCTACTCGGTCGCCGTTTGACCAGGAAGCGAATTTTTGCCAATACCCCGTTCAATGACTTTGTGACCCTGGGCCTTCTTCTCTTTGTTGTTACGGCCGGACTGTATAATGCTCTCTTGGGAGGCTACGGAACTTCGATTTTGTACACTGTTGCTCCATGGATCCGAGGGATCTTGACCCTCACTCCAGACCCGAATCTGATGGTAGACGTGCCTTGGACTTACAAAGTCCATATTCTTGGTTCGCTGACTTTGCTTGGGTTTTCACCCTTCAGCCGCCTGGTGCATATCTGGAGCGCACCCTTCCCGTATCTCATACGAAGCTATATTGTGTTCCGCCGAAGGGTGGCCGAAGTTTTGTGAGCCGGCCCTACGCGGACTTTCCCGAGACCGGTATGAAACCCAGCTCGCAGGGCCACATGGCTACTACAGCTCACAGCAGGGGTGTCGGTTGTCCAATTCAGTGTTGACAGGCAAGATCAAATCCATGATAGCGGAGTTGTCCCCCGCGTATTTCGCCATGGTTATGGCGACGGGCATCATTTCCATTGCCTCAGATCTGACGGGGTTTGAGTTCCTTGCGCTCCCCCTGCTCTGGCTTAATGTCGGGTTCTACATAATCCTTTGGTTGCTCAATCTCAGCCGTATATTTTTCTATCCGCGACATTTTGTAGCTGACGTGAGTGACCACAACCGGGGCGCGGGATATTTCACCGCGGTCGCGGGAACGTGTATACTCGGGAACCAGTTCGTGGCCCTAATGGATGCCCAAGAATTGGGAGTCCTGCTTTTGGCATTGGGCGTGGGTCTTTGGGTCGTACTTATCTACGCTGTTTTCACAGCATTTGCTATCCGGCCTGACAAGCCATCCCTGGGTGACGGCATCACGGGGGGTTGGCTGGTTGCCACGGTGAGCACTCAATCTGTGGCGATTTTGAGCTGCCGCGTTGCTGCACAATTTGCCGGCTATGAGCAAGCAGTCCTCTTTTTCTCGCTGTGCATGTTCCTGATTGGCTGCATGTTGTATTTCATTGTCATCACGCTAGTATTCTATCGCTTTATGTTTTTCCCATTGAAGCCGCAGGATTTTGAACCCCTGTACTGGATAAATATGGGCGCAGCCGCCATCACGACACTCGCAGGGACAACTCTGGCCCTCAATAGTCGCGGATCGCAACTTTTGGAGCCCATCCTGCCGTTTATCCTCGGATCAACCGTTTTCTTTTGGGCTTTCGCAACATGGTGGATACCGTTTCTAGTCGTGGTGGAAGTTTGGCGACATGCGGTTCACCGTGTGAAGCTGTCTTACACGCCTCAATATTGGAGCCTCGTGTTCCCTCTCGGCATGCACACTACGTGTACCGCTTATCTGTCACAAGCCCTCGCCTGGGATGCTCTTTCAGTAATCCCAAACTATTTTATTTATGCAGCACTTATTGCTTGGGCCATTACACTCCTGGGATTGGTCAAGTCTTTGTGCCAGTCTCTGCTTGGCGCTTCTTCCCGGCCTGCCCGGTGATGCAGAATTGCTTGAAGGCCTGTTCCGCTCACTTGTCCAATTTCAAAAGTCGCACAATAAAACTGGCGATCTCTTTACGAAGGGCGGAGATGTTTGTAAACCTTAAAGCGCCCTTGGCTGTCTTCATGGCATAAAATCAATCCCGCCGCTTTCCCACTTTCCGGATGGTTCCACAATGAAGACAATGGGCATTGACTAGGACATTGAAAATCCAACAATTGAATTTGTTCTCTCGTGACCACAAGATACGCCGACGTATCTGATTCCAAGAGCGAACCTAGTTCCGGCAACGTGCTTTCCAGACCGACCGGAATTCCGCGGCCAGGAATGCCTATTTTGCCGGAAGCGTAAAACAATATCACGTCCGGTCGGCCGGGGTTTAAGACAGTCACATCATTCCCAGCTTCAGAATGCTTTCCAACCCATTCACCGGCTGGCCTGAAGCCGGAATTCCCCAGATTGGTAAAACACCCATACAATGAGTCAGGTAACAGTTGCGGTGGCATTCTCGGGATATGACCGAGCAAACCAACTGCTAACGAAGAAAAGACCGAGATAAAGCATACTAAGGCAATACCATGCTTCATCGAGGTTTTTCCCAAGGATGCCAGTATGGTGTTCAGAAAAGTCACGATAAGGAATGATAAGGAAATCAATATCAGTAAGGAAAAGGGTACCAGGAAGCGAGGGTCGATAAAAAATAATGGATACACCAGCAGTGGGCTTAAAAGGACCAGAAAAGCCGTGATTACTCGGACGGATGGAAGGGGAAGCTCTCTGTCGCTGAACAATCTTCGTTGGGAGATAAAAGGATATATGAGCCACAGCAAAATAAGAGGAACCAAGGCGTGGAAAACCTGCCTGAGAAGGGTATGCGCTTCAATAAGCCCATTCCTGAAGACCCGAACCCCATATTTCCAGCCTTGCAAACGCACGTATTCCCGGAAATCAATCGAAGTTCCGGAAGCTGACATGCTATCCAAGCCTTCAATTCTGTGATGTGGTCCCTCTATGCTCGTCTCCCCGACGAGTAAATTCATCCCGGCCTTGGTAGAAAAGGTCCAGCGGCCTGTGTGTTGCTTAAGGAAGAAAACGTACGGCAGCACACACGCCAGAAAGAAAACTCCAACCAGAATGGGTTTCGCAAGGCCGCGTAAGGCCTGTACTCGATCACCGCCGCAGGAGATCCGTTTCTCATGAATACAGAAGACAAACAAGCTCGCAATGGCAAGTATTCCAATAAGAAAACTTTCGGGCCGCACCAGGTACGAAAACCCTAAGAGGGATCCGAGCGAGACAGCCCAGCGACAGTGGCGCTGGCCGTCCAAAAGTCTCAAGTAAGTATAGAAACTGAGAAGAAGGCACGAGCACGCCAGGGCATCGGAACCCACGTTGGAGGACAGTGTTACGAGTGCCGGCAAAAACGTGCATAGCCACGCAGCAAGCAACCCTACCTCTCGGCCGAACAAAAGACGTGTGGTGATGTAGGCGAGAGGAATAAGGAAAATGTATGATAATGCCGAAACTACTACGCCGGAGTACTCGATGTCCCGTACGAACAGGAAAGCAACATAAGATGCAATGCCGTAACCGGGAGGATACATTACCTCCGCATGGTCCCTGTACGTGTATCCTTTGCCGTCGATCAAATTGTGAATCGGCATCAAATAATGAGGAGCATCAGAATTAAATGTCGGATCGATGTAGCAACGAAGCAGACTCATAGCTGAGCCCGCAACCACCAGCCCGGAAATTAGGACAATCACAACGTTCAGCCTATG
>JBKQMK010000245.1:0-4920 GCA_052146735.1 Desulfomonilaceae bacterium
CCAGAGTTTCGGCAAGAGCCAAGCTGGTGAAATCCTGAGAGAAGCATAATTCCTGTGGGGGGCCGAGATAGTGGCCCCTGAGACACGGCTTTGGATGTCGTCGTGTCGGCAGTTTGAATTGGCCGATCTTCATTTCAAGAAAGGGGCATGAAGCATGAACCTTTTGAGCACGGATGAATTGAAGGCTCTGATGGAGAGACGCGAAGGTCCTTGCGTATCAGTTTTTATGCCTACACACAGGCGCGGAGCAGAAACCCAGCAGGATCGGATCCGATTCAAAAATCTGCTCAAGCAAGCCGAGGAAAGGTTGACTGACAACGGTCTTCGCGTCCCGGATGCAAAGGTGTTGCTCCAACCGGCCCAAGCACTGGTGCAGGACAGTCTGTTCTGGTCTCACCAGAGCGATGGATTGGCAGTCTTCTTTTCAGAGGAAGGTTCCCGGCAATACAGTCTTCCATTCAATTTCGAGGAGTTGGTAGTTGTCGCGGATCGGTTCCATCTGAAGCCGATGCTTCCTATCTTAAGTGGTGATGGGCGGTTCTATGTGCTGGCCCTCAGTCAAAACCAGGTGAGGCTCCTGCAAGGGACCCGTTATAGCGTCGACGACGTGGACCTGGACGGCATCCCTCAGGGTCTCGAAGAAGCTTTGCGGCTGGACATTCCGGAAAAACAGATTCAATGGCCTTCTCGCCCCCAAGGAGGGACAGGAAAGGGGGCCCCCGTGTTTCATGGACACGGGGGCGGGACGGATGACCCCAAAGAGAACATCCTCCAGTACCTTCGGCAGGTGGACAAAGGTCTGCATGATTTGATCGGGAACGAGCGGGCTCCCCTGGTCCTTGCCGCGGTTGACTTTCTATTCCCCATCTACAAAGAAGCCAATACATACACACATTTACTGGAACAGGGCATCCCCGGAAACCCTGAGGGCCTGAGTGCACAGCAGTTGCACGCTCAAGCCTGGAACATCATCGAACCTCACTTTCAGAAGGCACAGCAGGATGCAGTCGGCCAGTACAATAGATTGGCGGGCACCGGCAGAACATCCAAGGGCCTCGAAGTCATAGTCAGGGAGGCCTACCGCGGCAGAGTGGATGTGCTCTTTGTGGCGATAGCTGTGCAGCGGTGGGGATGGTATGAACCGGACACCGATGCGGTGCATCTGCACGACAAAGCCGAACCGGGTGATGAAGATCTCCTTGATTTAGCGGCGATCCAGACCTTCCTGAACGGAGGTACGGTCTATGCCGTAGAGCCGGAAAATGTGCCTGACGACAGATATTTGGCGGCCATATTCCGGTATTGAGAGGGAAGCACTTCGCAGCGCAAGAAAATTATTTTCTTACCAGGCACCCACGCTACCCCAATAGGTAAGGAGAGGGTGGCCGTCTCCTTACCTATAATACCCAGCGCTGCTACTTTTCTTAAAGGTTTGTCAACCGCGTCGAACCGACAGACACACAAAATGCCATCAGCTTACCGGGACCAACTCGACATACGTGTCGTAGAAACTCACGCTCCCACTCACAGAGTCAACCACGCACGTATTGTTCAGCGCGGGATCTACCCACAGGGCCGCGTTGGCATTACATGCCGGCCAGCGAGGATCACGCTTTATCAGATTGCCGTTTATGGTCACGTCCCCGGCACCGGTTGCCCACTGCCCGAACCCGAGTGTGAAACTGACTACTCCTGGCCACATTTTTTGAGTTAGCATCACCTTCCCGGCCATAGGTCTCTTATTCCCCGCTGCCAGATCCCATTCGCCGGACGGATTGGTGGAACAGATGACCTTGACGAGTTCTCCGTCCTTGAGTTCGTGCCCTGTTGCATCCTCGAGAGTTGCGAGAATGCGCCGCCCAAACGCTAAATAGGCATGATTTTCACGTACGTGTCGTTGAATGATGCGCTGCCACCGATTGGGTCGGTAAGACAGACATCGCGCGCTACAGTGTCCTCCAACATAACTGGATTTGGAGTGAAGCCCCGTGATCGTCTCGGATTACCCTTGACCAGATTTCCGTCAATTGCCATGTCACGAGAGCCGCTCGCCCAGTGGCCAAAATGCCAGGACACAGCAACGACACCTGGTCTCAAGCCCTCAAGCAACTTGACAGCGCCCTCAACGCGCCGAATTTCTCCGTTCCCAAGATCGAACGTTCCGTCGGGATTAGTAACTGAACTAAGTCTCACACGATCGCCATTACGAAGACCCAACTTCTCTGCGTCTACACGGTTCAAGAGGACTGCATTCCCGGGAGATAGCTCGGTCAACCACTGGCAGGGCGGCACGGTGCGACTCTGAGTGCCGAAGATCTCTTTGAAGGTGATGAGGCGGAACGGGTAGTCCCCATTCTGTTCAATCGGCTTGCCGTTCGCGAACGTAGGCCCCTCCGCAACCGGCAGCCCATCAAATGGTTGGCCTGACATGGAATTGCGACCCTTAGCTACACGTTCCACGAATATATGAAAAAGACCCGAGTAGGGGTGCGCCTGCGTGTCACCTTTGTACATTTTGTCCGAGTCTTCGAAGCGGCCCCCACGGTTGAGCACGTAAACCGCATGGGTCCAATAATCGGCGCCTACCGCATTCCTCCAGCGGTCTTCGTCGAAAACGCTTTTCGGCAAGTGTCTCCGAGCCTTGCGAAAAAGGTCCATCTCCTTCACGTCCGCGGCTGGGACTTTGTCTCCTTTCTTGTCGCCCATAGCGATGTTGGCCACATTCTTGAGGTACCAGTCGTCCTGGTGGTCGAAGTTTTTGCCCGGCCCCAAGGCGTCCTTGCCGAAGCCGGGTAACCCCAGCTTTTTGCCGAGTGCAATAAGGAACGCCTCCATATTAACCGGCATTTCGATCCCATCAACCTTGGTAGTCTCCGTCGGAGGCGCCACGACAGGCTGACGCACCTTGCTCAAAGCGGCGAGCATAGCCGGAGGGCCTCCCCCCGGCGATCCCCAACGTTCTAAATACATTGTGTCAGGGAAAACATAGTCTGCGTACATGCTGGTTTCGCCTATCATAATGTCGCAAGCGATAAACAACGGAATCTTTTTCGTGTCTTTGAAAATCGCGATTTGTTTATGGCCTGCCGGCGTAGAGAAAACCGGCGTCCCCATGTTCAGGAACAAAACCTTTATCGGATATGGATATCCATCCTTTGCAGAAGGAATTACTTCCTGGTACAGGTTGCCGGTAAACGGATACCACGGACGCTTGGCCGGATAGCCTGAGAACAGCGTGCTCTCCTCATAGGTGGCCCGCTCACGATTCATCTTGACCCCGAAATCCCAATGTGGCGCCGGGTGCATTTCCTTGAAATTGTACGGATTCCCTGGTGCCCCACCGAACTCGTGCCAGTGGCCGCTGCCCTGGGCCAAGCCTCCCTTCCAGCCTGAGTTTCCAATGAGAACGTTGAGGAGAATGATAGCTTGTCCATTGTAGTACCCATTTGTATGCTGCACGGCTCCACGGTAGAACTCCGCCGCGGCCTGCTTCCCGTACGAGGTAAACTGCCGAGCCATGTCGGCGATCGTATCCTGAGACACCCCACACATCGTGCCGTATTGCGCGAGCGTTTTCTCACTGACTCTATCGCGGAGCAGATCAAAAGCGGTCCGCGCAACAATCCCCTCCTTCTCCACCTTAGCTTCCAGGTCACCTTCCACAGCGTGATCTTTGTCGTTTGGATTAACTGCCAGGAGTGTTCCTCCCCGCGACACGACAAATTCGACATTGGTCCCAACTCCAACCTCGTCCGCCCGTAGGTAACGCGAGGGGCGGCCTCCATCGGTCTTGACCAGATAGGAAGCGGTGCTCCAGGCGGTCTCGCGATCTGCTGTAGCCGCTGCCTGATTTGCATTTTCCAGAAAACGGCGGTCAATTCGGGCGTTATCGATCATCCAGCGGGCCATTCCCAGGGCAAAGGCCGCGTCTGAACCTGGTTTGATGGGGATCCACCAGTGCGCCTTGCCCGCGGAACGGGAAAGCCGTGGATCCAAGACGGCAATCTTAAGATCCTCATTGGCTAGACCTTCTGCCACTAGTTGAGAGAGAAGGGGTGGTCCAAAGTTGGCATCGCTGAATCCGGTTCCGAAGAAAATAGCGAAGCGGGCGCCACCAAAATCCGGCTTCATGTGACCATTTCCCCCGGACCACTTCCCGTCTTGCCATTTGTTTGTCGATTCCATGTAAGCGATGTGGTGACTCTGTTCACAGATCGTCGTGTGCTCGAAGAAGTTTAGTGATCCGAAGCTGTCAGAAGTAAACCACCTCATTAGTTCGGCTCTGCCGGGCTGAATACGGCCTGCCAAGAATACGAATTGGTTGTTCTTGGGCCCCAGGTCCGGGTGTTCGGGGTCGATGAGCATGTTCAGTTGGGCCGAGTGCTTGCTTTTAACCTCCTCAACGGTCATGGACTTTTTCCTGATTTTAGCTACATCCTCTGACATGGCCTTAGCCACCGAGCGGTCACGAAGAACATAGACCTCTTTCAGTCCTTGGACGTGGCCCCCTCCGAACAGGTCGCCTCCTTCAACGATTTCGTTGATCGCGATGTTGAAGTCGACGGTGACCCATTGGCCTCCGCCGCGAGGCGTTCCAGGTTTCCGTTTCAGCACTTTAATGATCCGATGGGGATCGTATAGCGTCTCGATCCCGCTTTGGCCTTTGGGGCAAATTCTCCCTTCCACCAGTGCCGCCTTTGCAAGTTCGCCTACGTAAGGCAAATTGTGCAGTCTGTTTTGCGCACAGATCGGGTTTCCGTCTATTTTTACGAGCACTCCATCAAGCACCTTGCACCTGAGCGAGCAGCTTGTGTGACACTGAAGGCAAGTCGTATAGATGGTGTTCTCCGGATTGTTGTGAAGGTACTTGTATTCACCCTTGTCCAGTTCTGCCATGCGCTGAGCGTGAGCCAAGCGTGA
>JBKQMK010000246.1:0-2955 GCA_052146735.1 Desulfomonilaceae bacterium
TCGGTAAGTCCAAGGCAATGAAGCTCATGTCACAATTGTGCTTCAATGGGATCATGTCTGTGTCCATAACTGATGCGTCTCAATTTCGTATCATAACTGAGCTCTTGCCTACGCTGTTTCTTGATGAGACTGAGAATCTGGGTGATAGGACTTACAGTGAACGCCGAGCCCTATTGCTGGGCGGTTATGAGAAAGGATCGACAGCTATACGCACAGAAAAGGTTGGCGACACCTTCAGGACGCGAGAGTTCGATAACTTCAGCCCGCGTGTGTTCGGCTCTATTGAAGGACTTGAGGATACCCTGGCTTCACGGACAATTCAGATAGCTATGAAGCGCTCTTACAGTGAGAAGATCAAAGAAGCGGAGGTGGAACTTACGAACTATGTTTTCCAAGAAATAAGAGATCAGCTCTTTCTCGTAGCCATGGATTCTGGGCAGAAGGTAAAGGATATTTATGAGCAGATGGAACGCCCCGGCGCAGCCGAATTTGACGCACGGGAATGGAATCTCTTCAAGCCTATAATGGCTATTGGAGAAGCTACCGGTGTACCTGAAATCGGGACGGCATTGATTGGATTCGCCAATGAAGCGTACCATGCGAAAACAGATGCACTGAATGATACCTCAATAGAAAACGTGATCCTTCGGTGTCTGCTGGAAATTGTTCAGCAAGAAGACTGGTATGAGTTCGAGGCTATACACCACAAGGTGATTGAGTTCATAAGGGAAAATGGTCTCAATGTGGGACAACTAAGCAAGAACCGACTCGGTACACTGCTTCGTAACCTTCATGTGGTCGATCAAAAAGAAAGACGCAAGATCAATGGGATCAAAACCGTCTTCCATTTCATTCGTCCTGAGACGGTAAAGCGAGTAGCGGAAAACTACCGAGTAAGATGAAAAAGGGGACACAGTGGGGCGCAGTTGGACACAGTAAAAGAAGGACTGTGCCCCTATAAAACAATAATAAAAATAATAATATGTAATAATAAGGACACAGTGGACACACTACTTTGAGAAGTAATACCTTGTAAAATTTTCGGAGCGTTCTTAGCCACACCCATTTTTTTTGATTAGGATGATTTTTTTCGTGCTCGCATCCCCAGAAAGGTGTGTCCACTGTGGTCCCTGTGTCCCGTTCGCTGCTGATGCGGGTTATAGGGGGACACAGGGATATTGAGGATACCTTCAGTGTGCCCCCTGTGGCCAAGTGCACTGTCATGATCATCACGAGTCCGCTTGGAAGAATATCCTGATATCATTGCCTTTAAGGTCACATTTCTGCTATTCTGCCCACTATTTGTATGTTGAGTTTCAATTTGGGGAGGTTTTCATGACACTGACCAAGGCACACATAGCCCAGAAAATCGCTGATGATTGCGGTTTTATGAAAGGCGAGGCGATGCAGGTCGTGGAAAAGTTGCTGGAAATTATGAAGAAACGGCTTGCCGCTGGGGAAGACGTTATGATCTCAGGCTTCGGGAAATGGTCCGTGAAGTCAAAGCACGCTCGGAGAGGTAGAAATCCTCAGACCGGGGAGCAACTGGTGTTGGATGCCCGCAGAGTAGTCACCTGGAAGTACTCGCCCCGGCTCAAGAGTGCCATGAACGGGACTAAGTCCGGTCCGAAATGAAAGCCCATCCATCTCATGATTTGCGATTGTCCAAACTCTATATTTAGCTAGGCGGCTATAGGCAATGAGCAAAGGAGCTGACAAATGGGGTGGTGGTCCAAATTCAAAACGAAACGTTACAAATCAGCTTTTATTGGGGCCTCTCGAAATGGTCAACTCAATAAGCTGAATCGTCTTTTGATCGAGGGAGCAGAGATAAATGCCAAAGATGATAAGGGGATGACAGCCCTGATGGTCGCTGCGGAATCGGGCAACCTGGCCTGCGTCTCATTGCTGCTTATCCGCGGCGCAGCCTACAATGGTCGGGCCAACAATGGCATGAGCGCTCCCCTAATGGCAGTAAATAATGGCCATGCGGAAATCCTCCAGTTATTCTTTGAACGAGGATTCAAGATCAGTGAAACGGGGGATTCAGGATTTCAACTCCTGTCCCTGGCTTCCCAGCATGGACATGTAGAAGTCTTGCGCACTCTTCTGCGGCATGGAGCGAACGTAAATGGTTCTTCCGAGGCGGGAGTTACATCTTTGATGCTGGCTGCCGCTTCGGGTAACGAGGAAGCCGTGAAACTTCTCGTTGATAGCGGAGCTGACATTAACGCAAGGACTCGCTCTGGTATTACTGCGCTGAGGATGGCTGCCAAGGAAGGGCACGCTGCAGTGGTAAGGCTGCTGCTCGAACACTCAGCTGAAGTAAATACGAAGGACGGTACTGGAAAAGCGCCTCTAATCTGGGCTGCTTTCCAAGGGCATGCTGATATTGTGAAATTGCTCCTGGATCATCGGGCGGACGTTGACTCCACGGATGAATCCAATACGGCTACAGCAGGAAACACTGCCCTGCACTTTGCCTGTTGGAAAGACCACGTGGAAGTGGTGAAAGTGCTTTTGGAATATGGTGCTAAGGTAAACGAGCAGAACTGTGCTGATTACACACCGTTGAGTTTAGCTATAAGTAAGGAAGTGCGCGGGATGCTGAAGCAGCATGGAGGCAAAGCCATTTCCTTGTCCCTTTGACCGTGTTTGAAGACACATAAATATGAAATTCAACTCTCCCGACCTCGGGAGAGCTCCGGCGGATGGAGTGTGTGGACAGGGAGAATGTAAGAAAGATACCCTTGTCATTTCAAGCGCTATCTTATGCGCCCGTCTGTGAGCCATTAAGAATATTCGACGCGGATCGACTTTGGTCGTATATAATATGAGACCTCTGCGAGGCAAGTTTGTTGTAACGTAGTGAGATTAGTACTATAATCCGCCAAATTTACGATTTGGAGGATGAGATGGGCGACACGTTATCCGCACAGATGGGATTTGCTGATT
>JBKQMK010000247.1:0-12130 GCA_052146735.1 Desulfomonilaceae bacterium
GTCCACTCGAGGTTTAGTCGCGCGGTTTCCAAGGATGCCTGAGCTACGTCAATGTTAGCCCTGGCAACACTACTGTTGGCGGCCTTCTCTTGCAGTTTCAGCGCGCTTATTGCCTGTTGGGATTCAAGGCTTTTCGCAATCTCGTCTTCGGTTTTTGCAAGCTTGTACTGGGCTTTGCGTGACTCCACGGCCCCTTCATTCTCGTGGACAGCCGCCTCGTACTGCCTGGGGTCAATTGTGAAAAGAAGGTCACCGGCTTTGACCTTCTGATCGTCCTCGAAATGAATCTTATCCAAGAAACCTGCGACTCGTGCCCTTATGTCCACATATTCGAGCGCCTGCGTGGTCCCAGTGTGTTCCAGGTACCTCGTCACCTCTTGCTCTACCGGTTGCGTGACCGTTACTGCCGGCTCTCGAAAGACCTCCTTTTGAGGCTCCTGACAGCCGCAAAGAATACACACGCACCAAACAGACAAAACGAAGATCAGAGGCTTGGTAAGACCTTGCATGGTGGGTTCCTCATCCAATTGAAGTCGTCCATCCCCCTACTGGAGATGCCGTCTTTAGGGTGGTGGCCCATAGCTAATACGGAGCGTATATTGAGAAGGCGCCAAGTCCACGTAAGCTTTCCTTCGAGTCTGCTTGCCTTGTCAATGTAGCCAAAGCCAAGGGACATCAGTCGACAGCAGCATCCGCTTTTAGTCCTATCCTCAGCCCTGGATCTCAATGGTAATGATCTTTTGAGGGCAAAATATGAACGTAGCAAAAGTCCGTGTGATTTCCAATGATTTTCGGATGGAGTAATTGACCAAGGAAGGGGGCTTATGTAAAATAATATGTTTTCCAGGAGGAACCCGCGTGAAGCCCTACCCAATTATGATGAGCCTTGCAGGGAAACAAGTGATCGTGGTTGGTGGCGGCCGCGTGGGTATGCGCAAGATCATGGGCCTCCTGGAGAGCGGAGCCCAAGTAATTGTAATTTCACCCAAGCTGGAACAAGAGCTGCAAGGGCTGGCTGAGCCAGGGCAAATCGAATGGGTAGCCGAACCTTTCGATGAAACTCTCCTCGACAGGTATCCTGCTGCTATCCTAGTCTTTGGCACTACGGATCAACGTGAAGTCAACGTTGCCATCCACAAAGCCTGTGTGGCTAGAAGGATCCCTTGCAACATAGCGGACGTGCCCGACCTATGCACCTTCATCGTCCCCGCAGTGATCACGCAAGGGGACCTGATGATAGCTGTCAGTACCGGCGGGGCCTCTCCGGCCTTGGCACGACGAATCAGGGAGGACCTGGAAAAGCATTTTGGGCCGGAGTACGGCAAGATGACTCATGTTCTTGGGGAGTTAAGAAAACTTGTACTCCGGACGGGAAGCTCTCCTGACGAAAATAAGAAAATCTTTCGGGAGATAGTGAATTCCGAGGTTTTGGCAGCTCTCCGAGAAAACGATCGCGAGAGGGTCCTGGAAATTTTGAAGGCAATTTTGCCTCAGAATGTTGATCCTGAGTCGGCAATTGGGAAGCGGCCCAAGAATTGAATCACAAAAGGATGAAGGATTGGATCTGATTTTTTTCAAGATTGCCATCGCATTTTACCTGGGCGCTTCAGCGGCTTACCTTGTTTTTCTTCTGATGTCATCGGGGAGTCGCGCTGCCGTAGGTTTCTGGTGTGCACTCATCGGATTTGCGTCGCATAGTCTGTCAATTGTTCACAGAGCTTTCTTTGCCGGATTCTTTCCCCTGGCTACAGCATTTGATGCGCTCTCGTTGTTTGCTTGGGTCATAGTGGGCCTGTTTCTGGTTATGCGGTACCGAGATCCCAGCCCCATCTTCGGGTCCATAGCCGCACCTATGGCTGCTGTCCTGATGCTGTTCGCGTCGACACTCTCCTATCAGATAAACGCGCCGCTGGTACCAGTCATGAGGAGCTGGTGGCTTCCCATCCACGTTATCCTGGCGCTCGCAGGCAATGGAGTCTTTGCGCTCATGGCCATAGGCGGCCTCATGTACATTTTCCAGGAGCGCCTCATAAAAACCAAGAGGATAGGGAGATTCCACAGGCTTCTGCCGTCCTTGGAGACCCTCGACATTATTAACCGCAGGGGCCTTCCGTTGGGGTTTTTCCTGCTGACCCTCGGCATCATTTCCGGAGCATTGTGGGCGGGCAGCGCATGGGGCTTCTACTGGAGTTGGGACCCCAAGGAGACGTGGAGCCTTATCACTTGGTTCGCCTACGCGGCCATGGTTCACCAGCGCCTGGCCCTTGGGTGGCGAGGCAAACGGGCCGCACTGCTGGCTATAATGGGATTTGCGCTCGTCATGTTCACTTTCTTGGGCGTAAGTGTGCTGCTGGGAGGACACCATGCCTTCAGAGGCGTGCCCACCGGTGTGGGGACGAGCGGATTATGAACTCTGAAATACTGGTCATTGGACTCAATCATTCCACTGCCCCGGTTCAAATCCGGGAGAAGATAACCTTTCCCGGAGATGGGGAAGGTAGGGTGACACGATCGTTCGCGGACGTTGAAGGTGTGGAAGAGGCCATAATTATATCGACGTGCAACAGGGCGGAGATAATTGTGACCGCTGAGATCGAGGCTGGGTCGAGCGAGAGGCTCATCCAGGCGATGGGATCGATCCACGGGCTGGATCTCGAGCCGTTCAGAGGCTTTCTCTACGTCAAAGAAGGGGAAGAGGCGATACGACACGTCTTTCGTGTGGCGGCCAGCCTTGATTCCATGGTAGTAGGGGAGCCGCAAATTCTTGGGCAGGTCAAAGAAGGCTACAGGAGGGCTGCGAACGTCAACGCGACCGGCCCGATTCTTAACCGTCTGATGCACAGAGCATTCTTTACCGCAAAGAGGGTTCGGAGCGAAACCGGCGTCGGTAGCGCCGCGGTCTCGGTGGCCTATGTGGCCGTGGAGCTGGCAAAGAAGATACTCGGGGAACTCAGGGACAAGGCGATTCTGTTAATAGGCGCCGGCGAGATGGCCGAACTCGCAGCCACTCATCTGGCCGGCCATGTGGAACGCCCGATAGTCGTGATCAATCGAACGTTGGAGAATGCTTGCAATCTTGCCCGGAGTCTGTCAGGGGCCGCGCTTTCCATGGAACAGCTTGAAGAGGGCCTTGTTGCTGCCGACGTGGTCATAACGTCTACCGGCAGTTGTGAGCCTGTGATTCGCAGGGACCAGTTAAGAACTGTTATGCGCCGAAGAAGGTTTCGGTCAATTTTCCTTATAGACATTGCGATACCGCGCGATGTGGAAGCAGCGGTGAACGACATCGACGGAGTTTACCTGTACAATATCGACGACCTGCAGGCGGTGGTGGAAGAAAACCTCGGCGGGCGCCGTGAAGAGGCTCTCCGGGGCGAGCAAATAGTCGAGGAAGAAGTGGTCAAGTTTGTAAAGTGGGCGTCGAGTCTCGATTCCACGCCAACAATTGTGGCTCTAAAAGAAAAACTTGAAACAATAAGGAGAGGCGAACTGGCCCGAATGAACGGCAAGCTCGCAGCACTAAACCCTTCTGAACGTGAAGCCGTGGAGATGATCACCAGATCCATTATCAACAAGATAGCGCATGACCCAATCGCGTACCTGAAAAGAGCCGGCGCCGGGGTCAAGCGAAATCTGTACTTGGATACGGCGCAAAGGCTGTTCAAACTGGATGGACTCACAACCGACCCGACTGCGGGGGAAGAAGAATCGTCGGAAGATGAAGCTCACTATCGGAACGAGAGGTAGTGCTCTGGCTCTGTGGCAGGCCCGATACGTTGCCTCAACCATCGAGAAAGCGCACTCAAACATCAGCGTCGAATTGATGACTATCAAGACCCAAGGGGACAAGATTCTGGACACGCCCCTAGCCCAAATCGGCAGCAAAGGTCTTTTCACCAAGGAGATTGAGGAAGCCCTCCTGGACGGAAAGGTGGATCTCGCTGTTCATTCCATGAAGGATTTGCCCACCGAGCTGCCGACCGGCCTCAAATTGTCCGCGATTATGGAGCGTGAGGACCCTAGAGATGTTTTCATTTCCAAAGACGGTCGCGGACTGGAAGAGTTGGAGGTCGGCGCCAGAATCGGTACGTCGAGCTTGAGGCGTAAGGCCTTTCTTCTCAACCGGTTGCCTCACCTGCAAGTGATCTCGATCAGAGGAAACGTGGATACTCGCTTAAAGAAAATGGCAACCGAGAATCTTGCAGGGGTGATGCTGGCAGCCGCCGGGATACTCCGAATGGGGTTTGGTGGGCGTGTGACGACTTTCCTGGAGCCGGATTCCATGATTCCTGCAATAGGGCAGGGCGCACTGGCGATCGAGACCCGGGCGGACGATCCCCGGACCGCAGATGTTGTGGCCTTGTTGAATCATGCAGAGACAGCCCAATGTGTCCAGGTTGAGCGGGCCTTCCTAAGAAGAATGGGCGGGGGCTGCCAGGTGCCAATGGCTGCGCACTGTGTCACTGACGGCGACCGGCTCAAAGTTGCCGCTGGTGTGGTTCATCCGGACGGAACCCCATTTATTCGAGAAGCGCTTACAGGCCCATGGGGAGATGCGAGTACGGGATCCAAGCTTGCCGACATTTTGATTGAACGAGGCGCGGACACGATCCTGAGGAGCGTCCTCGACCAGGATTGGGAACCGGGTCCGACTACCGACATCATCTAATGAGGAACTATCTCCAAGTTCTGAGATGTCCCCCCGGCAGAGTGGTAAGCTCGCAGTATGCGGTATAGGCCGAGTGTGTAGGGGCGCGGCATGCCGTGCCCCTACGTGACAACTTAGGCCGATTTCAAGGTCCTCTCTTGAATGGGCATCAGTATTGAAATAGAAGACGCAACAGGAAAGTTTTTATGACAAGAGCAAATCCAGTTAAAGAGAACTCGTCTACCGCTCCGGGCACGGTTTACCTTGTGGGAGCAGGCCCCGGCGATCCCGGCCTGATAACGGTAAAAGGCCTGGAGAAGATCAGAACGGCCGATGTGATCGTGTACGATTATTTAGCCGGGCCGCAACTTCTCGGGGAGGCCAGATCCGACGCGGAACTGATCTACGTTGGGAAGAAGGGAAGGGACCACACCTTAGAGCAGATGGACATTAATGAATTATTAGTCGCCAAGGCTGGAGAGGGCAAATATGTTGTTCGATTAAAAGGCGGTGATCCTTACGTATTCGGTAGGGGAGGTGAGGAAGCGGAGCAGCTGGTCGCGGCAGGAATCCCCTTCGAGGTGGTGCCGGGTGTGACCTCGGCAGTAGCTGCGCCCGCATATGCGGGTATTCCCGTAACCCATCGGGATCACGCATCTATGATTACATTCATCACCGGGCACGAAGACCCTTCAAAAGAGGAATCGGCCATAGACTGGGAGGTGTTGGCCCGCAATCCAGGAACCCTGGTCTTCCTCATGGGGGTGAAGAATCTTCATAATATATCTGAATCGTTAATAAAATACGGCAAACTGCCGTCCACGCCTGCCGCACTGGTCAGATGGGGAACCACACCGCAGCAGATTTCCGTCATCTCAACGCTGGCTGCAATCCCGCTGGAAGCCGAACTCAGAAATCTGAAGCCTCCAGCGGTGCTGATCGTGGGGTCCGTGGTCACACTCCGACAGAGGCTGGGATGGTTTGAGAGTAAGCCATTGTTCGGAAAGAAGATACTTATTACACGCAGCCGAGAACAGTCGCGGAGGATGGCGGAAAAAATCTCGGAGCAGGGGGGAGAGCCGGTACTTTTCCCCACTATAACCATCCTACCCCCAACGGACTTTGAGCCTCTAGATCGTGCTATTGAACAGGTCCATAATTTCCATTGGGTGATTTTCACTTCCGTAAACGGAGTGGAAAGGTTTTTCCAAAGATTCTTTGAACTCAAGGACGACATCCGCCAGATGGCAGGCCCCAGGATCGGAGCAATAGGACCGATGACAGCGGCCGCGATTCGCAAGCATAGCCTGAAAGTCGATCTACTGGCCAAGGAGTTTGTTGCGGAGGGGGTCCTGGATCTCCTTGACGAGGCCGACGTCAGAGGAAAGCGCTTCCTGATACCCAGGGCTGAATCCGCACGGGAGGTTCTTC
The DNA here is from genome assembly GCA_052146735.1 of Desulfomonilaceae bacterium. GTDB lineage: Bacteria > Desulfobacterota > Desulfomonilia > Desulfomonilales > Desulfomonilaceae > CAWBBA01. The sequence goes on from JBKQMK010000247.1 coordinate 6,080, forward strand.
CCGGAGGTATTTCACGGATGGGCGGTGAGGTGGAAGTCGTCAGCGTTTACCGGACCGGCCTTCCTGACGGTACGGATGTAGACAAGATTCGGACAATGCTGGTCCGGAAACAAGTTGACTCTATCACGTTCACTTCTTCCTCTACGGTCACTCACCTGGCCCAAATATTGGACAGCCCTGATCTGCCGGCCTTGTTGGACGGGATGGTTGTGGCCTCCATTGGTCCTGTAACCTCCGGAACATTAAGGGAAAACGGCCTTCCGGTCCATGTCGAGGCTCGGGAATACACCGTAGATGGTCTGGTTGAGGCGCTCGCGAAACACTTCCGTACAAAATGACAATCCGACGGTCTATCGGCCTTGGCGCTCAGCAACCTCACCAAAAATAGCCAGCATTTGTCTATGATTAGCCTCCGCCGTATACGCTGAAGCTGTCTGCCGTGCGGCCTCGGAGGCTGATTTTAACAGTTCGGGCTGAAGAAAACGCTCCATAGAGTCGGCCATTTCATCAATATTCCTGGGATCATGCAAGACGATGCCGTCAATACCTCGGTGGATGATCCCCGCGGCACCGTTGAATTCGGAGGTGATCGCAGGCAAGCCCGCTGCCATGGCCTCGAAAACCACAAGGGAGCATGCGTCGTAAAAGGTCGGCAGGACGAAGACGTCGCATGCCCGGTAAAAGGCTTCGGGTTCCCTGGTTGCACCTGGAAATACCACAATATCGGTTAGTTGGAATTTGCTCACCAACCGCTGAAGGAGAGGGGAGGGCTGGGCTCCTACGGCCACCACGCCAAAGCGACCCGCGCCGACTCTGTCCCTAAGCCGTCCGGCAGCCTCAACGAGGTACCTGAGACCTTTTTTTCTGAAATCGTAGGACATGAACAGAAACAAGACCTCATTGTCGAACCCAAGACTTTTTCGCAACTCCTGTCGCAGCTCCGCCTTTACCTCTCCCACTCGGCTCGGGTCGATGCCGTTATACACGAGTCTTATGTCTTGTCTATTCATGTGAAAGTAATCAGCCATGTCGTTCCTGACCATATCGGAAATAGCAATGATGACAGGGCGTTTACTCAATCTGAAAGGCGCGGATTCTATCCAAGCCCTGGCGTGGTACTTCGGCGCAGCAAACATAGCCGCGAACTTCAACCAACGTGCAAAGGGGTTCCGTATGGCCTGAAGCTTCCTGATACTGCTAATGAAATGAACCCCGCCGTGGGACTGATACGCATTCATTGCCAGAGTGTTTCCGAAGCCCAACACAACATCGAATTCTTCGCCCGCTATCATTCTTCGGTGGCGAACTGCAAAAGCTAGTATCCTTAGGGACGGAGGGACCCAGCGAGGGAGCTTCGGAATCGAGTGGAAAATGGCTTCTGCCGGTTGACCGTCCCAGGAATGACCGTACAGATGGACCTCCCATCCTGCCGAAACCAGCGTCTGTGCCAGTCCGACCGCATAGGATTCGGCGCCGCCCCCGTACCGGCTGAAATTTTCCAGGGCCATAGCAATCTTCATAAAATCACCGGGTGGGCCCATAGCAAGCCGGAATTACAACAAGAAACTTAGTCTTCTTTGTCACCGGCAAGCCCCTTTTCCCAGGCCTTGGCATGTTTCAAAAAAACGTAAAACGCACTATTTACAGCAATTACTATTCCCGGGATTCCGTCTAGGATGCCTCTTTTCCAAACCGCACACTCCAGAAATTTGCCGACAGCGTGGAACAGGCCCAGGATCAGATACCCCTTTGAAGCGAAAGCGTTGCGATGATCCGCACTTACCGTGGAAAAACGGTTAATTGTGTTCACCTGGTCGGAGATGTCGCGGTAAACATAATGGAGAAGTGGATGCTCGAGAGCCTTCACCGTGCCTGATACCAAGAGCGTTTCGTGCAGACCGTCTCCCACCCAGCGGCCGCGCGCTTTGCGGACGAGCCGAACTTTTCTATCAGGGTACCAACCACCGTGACGTATCCATCGGTTCAGGTAACGGCTCAAACGGGGCATGGAAAAGCCGCAGACATTCGGCTCGGCACTCCGGATCGCTGCCAGGATTTCCTCGGCTGAGTCCCCGGACAAGGCTTCATCGGCATCCAGATTGAGGATCCATTCCCCCTGGGCCATTTCCAAGGCAAATTGCTTTTGGATCGCGTACCCCTGCCAATCGTGATGGATCACACGGGCTCCCCGGGATCGGCATAGTTCTACTGTGCCGTCAGAGCTACCCGAGTCAACGACCACGACCTCGTCAGCGATGGTGGCATCATCTAGCAGCTTTCCGATTCGGTCGGCTTCATTCTTAGTGATAACAACCAGACTGAGAAGGGGGGTGCCGCTAGGAAAGGAAGAGTCGCTCATGTCGAGGGATGATAGAAATGACTGAGGACGTTGTCAATCCATCTTTGGTCTGGGGCGATTCCTGACGTGAAACCTGCGCGCATGGCCGAGTTAACATAATATATCTTATCGGACATTGGAGGTGGAGCTAATGGGCATCGCTTCAGCATGCGGACTCATTTATCGGATTCACCTGAACCTCAATGCCTATCGTACGAATCAAACTCGCCATATCTTCGGCCTCTGCTTTGGGCGCGTGTGCAACCACGCACGAACCGAGATGGTCTACGTCCCAGGCTATGGCAAATGCCTGTTCCTGCTGAACTCCAAGAGCCACCATGGTGATCTGCATGACTTCTTGATAAGTGTTGTGGTCGTTGTCGATTATTCGCACCTCGTACAGAGCTTCCGCGTCCTGGGAATCGTGTTCATCGGATTTGCCGGAACCACTGACATGAGGAAGACGTCGGCTGGTATAAAAAAGGACGGGAACCGAGGCATCCCTATATAGAGTGCTTCTTTCGGCAGAAAACTCACGGACTCTCGGGTCCATTGGCCGTGCAAGCTCCATGACTTGCCAGATAATACACGGCCTGCACTTGCCGCGCAATGATCCTCGGTACGGACTCGGTAAGAAGCGCGACCATGCTACTCAACTTTGAGGCTCAATTCAGGCTGGATTTTGAACGTTCTGGAAACCGTGCATCCTTTGGCAATCGCGGCAAAACCTTTTGTTTTTTCTCCGAGTTGGCCGGAAACATTTCGGATAATGACGTCAATTTTCGAGATCCTGTCGGGCTTCTCCCCGTACTCCCAGGACACCTCGGCCTCGAGGTCTCGCAATTCTATCTTGTGCCGTCTAGCGGCCCACACTACGCCGGTGAGAGCCTCGCAGGAAGCCAAAGCAGCCGCGGTCAACTCCGACGGATTGGGGCCGGACTCCTCACCTCCGAACTTTTCCTTGAGATCCACAACAAAGCTCCACTTATCGGAGATGATCTCCATCTTTCTAGGTCCGACCTGTTTGAGTTTGAGGCGCATCTGTGATCCCTTCGAGCCCTAGAATACAGGGCGCTGGCGAGCATTATCAAAACTCTCGTTATGGGTGCGGTTTCGTGTGAAGCCCACAGGACCGACACGTCGCTAAACTCTTCTATCGACAAAGAATCCCAAAGTGCTTCCGGTATAGTCGCGAGAGTACGAGTCAGCTTCACCGGTGGCTTCAGAGAGTACCGCCAGGGAAGAGTTCCAGGGCCTTCTCCAGGTCTGAGACCCTGAAAATGAACAGCGCTGCCTCGCTATCAGAGAAGCCGGACCCATAAGTATATGAGATGTTGATGCCGGCATCACCGAACTTCCGAGAGATCTTGTTCAGGATACCGGGCTTGTTTTCCAGGACGAGGCCGATGACGTCATGCACTTTTACTTGATAGCCGCCCTTGCCCAGGATTTCTACGGCCTTGTCCGGATTGTCGGTAATCAGGCGAATCATCGAGTACTTTGCGGATTCCTTCAATAACGCATCGTAATAGTCCCTAGGAGCGACTCGTCGTCCAGTCTGGCTCCTGACATCGTACAGTGCCAGAAGGTACTCGTTGGCATCCTGGATGCTCATGGCCTCGATGTTCACGTGCTCGTCCTTCAGGATGGCGGTAAGCTTGGCCAGCTCGCCGGGAGCATCTGCAAGCATTACTTCGAGCTGTTTTTTTACGGGCATAGTTCTCTCCGTGCGATGGCTTTTCCGGACAAGACAATATTATGCCTCAATTCGCGAGAGGCCCGCAAGAGAATCCATTGATTGAAAAAATGGGAACCGGCTCGTTTTAGAGTTGACTTAGTAGAAGCGAGGATTTATCTGTGTATATCCTTCAGCAGGAAGGAAAAAGTCGGAGGACGAAGAGATGAACGATTCTGACGGCCCTAGTTGCTGCGGACCACAACGGCCGGGAGGCCTTAAGTCCATAAACAAACTCAAGGACCGCAAGCGCGATATTCAGCGGTGTCCGAGGATAACTGTCCTTTAGCCTGATTTATCAGTTCGCCTCCAGCCGCGTCGATGCGCGGTCCCACCAGGGAGGTGAGCTATGATCCTGAAGAAGCCAACCTATGACGTCGAATCTTCCCAACTGCTTCTAGAAACAGCCGCGGTCGCGGCAGCCGTTCTTTTCCCTACTGCACGAGTAGCAGTTCTGGTTCTCACTGGCCTGAACCTTTTGTGCAAATGGGGCAAGAAGGCTTGAAGTAGCTGGCAAACGCTATTCTCCCGTTCTTCGCTGTTCTCTGTCGGTAATCACTGCGAGGAAATCTCCGGACTTGCGGGGAACCGGCCGCAATAAGTTGGCAGAGTTCCTCCGCAAGCTCCCGAACGTTAGGCTTTACCTGCACTGAACAGCGAAGAAACATTCACCGGGTGAAAGGTGATGGAGGCCAATATGTACTGGATCAGCAAGGGCAGACGCATTGTGAATCGGTTCTGGAAACGACTCGTCATTTTCTTGGTTGTACTCGGTCCCGGCATCCTCGTGATGGTGCCGGACAATGATGCAGGCGGTATTTCCACAGGAGAGACGCATGGCATTTTATCAATTCGCGCTCGATAACTTCGCCGCTCTGCTTCTAGGGGCCTTAATTGGTCTTGAACGGCAGTGGCGTCAGCGTAATGCAGATCTACGCACCAATGCCCTGGTAGCTTTTGGGGGCGTCTCTATTCGTTTTCCTATCTTCATTGGTGATGCAGATAAATGACCACCCCCAGCATACAGACTAATAAACGAAAGGTGCGGAAGGTACGTCCATCTTTTCGCACGAAAAAGCACAAGGTTGGCAAAGCCGCTATCTCTCATTGTGAGTAGGTTCCTAGGAAGTTGTCGGATTGAAAGAAAGTTTAACTTAATCCAAATAATTCAACTGTATTATGGGACGTTCGATAGATTGCAAACACCAAACATCGCTCCCTGAGGACAGTAGAAAGAAATGGAGGTTGCCTATGTATTTAGTCAGTAAGAGCTTTCATCTTCTGAATCGTGCCAGGAAGCGATTCATCATTTTTCTCGCCGTACTGGGTCCGGGTATCATTGTTATGGTCGCGGACAATGATGCAGGCGGCATTGCCACCTATTCGGTTACCGGTTCCAAGTACGGCTTCTCCTTGCTCTGGATGTTCATCATCCTTCTCCCCATGGCCTACTATATTCAGGAGATGACGGTTCGCCTCGGCGCGGTCACCAAGCGAGGTCATGCAGAGGCCATTTTCGATGGATTTGGATCCTTCTGGGGTTGGTTTTCGTTAATAGACCTTGCGATCATAAACTGGCTCACTCTGATTACCGAGTACATCGGAATGACCGAGGCTATGAGCCTGTTTGGCATTCCTCCATTCGTTACGTATGTCGGAGTGACCGCGATCCTCTTCATTGTCGTGATGACCGGCCAGTATTGGACATTTGAGAAGCTGACCCTCTTCTTTTGCCTCTTTAACCTCGTCTACATACCTGCCGCTCTATGGGGCATGAACCTTTCTACAGCTCCCGCATGGGGTGAGGTGTTTCGCGGATTCTACAAGCCGGATTTACCCGGAGGATTCTCCGGGGATCTCCTCTTCATACTTCTGGCCAACATCGGCACTACGATTACTCCGTGGCAGATCTTTTTCCAGCAAAGCGCCGTGGTGGACAAAGGTATGGATGTTCACGACATCAAGTCTGGGAAAATAG
>JBKQMK010000248.1:0-6650 GCA_052146735.1 Desulfomonilaceae bacterium
CAGGCACCGCTGCGACAGCCCTCTCATGAAGCACCGAAAGCCCCCACGGGAAAGGCGTGCCCATGAGAAAAGCCAAGGGAGCTATCATGGTGAGTCCGGCAACGGCTTTCCAGAAGCCCGGCAGAACTGCTGCCGTTTCGAATATCGTCGAGAAGACGCCAATGTCGAACAGCGCCAGCACAGCTACAGCCATTGCGGTCGCAAATACCCCGCCTCGAAGTCGGCCCGTGATTCGGGGCTGTAAGATGCTGCCCAAGCCCGCGAAAAAAAGAAAACCTCCCACAACAAGGGCCGCGGCCAGGACAGGGTCTCCCAGGAAGCGCGTAAACATCTGGATGAAACTCATTTCCAGGAACATGAACCCCGTACCCAGAGCGGCAAAAAAGACCACAGTCCATCCGATCAAACTTGTACGCCGCGTCCCTTTTCTCCGCCGCAATAGAATGATCGGTGCGGGGAGCAAAACGGCCGCCGCAAGGGCGGTCCAGATCGTGGCCAACACGAGCACGAGGAACCCCATTTCAGCCCTCGCAGGCCATTGGGGTCCGAAGACTGAACGAAGCTTGGAAATTGAATCCCAGCGGAAAAAGTCATAGAAGAACGGCCGGTCGTCTGTAGCCGGTCGAACGTTACAGATCCACTTTCGGTAAAAATCTTCTCTTTCGGTTGAAAGGATTTTTTTCATCGCGTGGTAGTACCACGACACTCTACTGCCTTCAGGGCCGGCCAACAAGTGGATGTTGTTGGTTTGTTCGGGCCTCACTCCCGGAAACCAATCGAAATCCCAGGACATGTTGTGGCTCACCAGTTGAAGCTCCCGCACGAGATCCGCACTGAAGGGAGATCGGCCGACAAGTGTGGCCACGGCCAGTTCGTCACGGGCCACGATCATCTGTTTCCCCGGCTCCGTTACGTGGTTCATTTCCAGGGCCTCAATCCACGTAGCTGCTATCTTGATGTTGTCTCTGGCGGGGTCCTGAATCCCGCGGACCAGGCAGGCGATCCCACCCGGGGTCAGTGCGTTCAGGCAACGGCTGAACCCTTCGACGGTACCGAGATAATCTTCTCTCAAGCCTGCTATTCCTCCTGAACCCGGGGAGAAACCCTCCATTGAGGCCAGGTGAATAATGTCAAATCTCGTTGTTGTCTTGTCCAGGAAGGCCCGAGGCTCCGCTGCCACCATTGTGATCCGTGGGTCAGCCAGCACATGGCTGGGGTGTGTTTCCAGAACCCGGCGTATGTTTTCGTCCGGTTGAACCAGCACGATCGAGGCTGCGGAGCTTAATCGGGCCAGCCAGAGATAGATGCTTCCAGCTTCACCGAGGATCAGGACCCGTTCCGGCTTAACGAGTTTGTAGGGGAGAGCTGAGAGCGTTCCTTCCAGGAACCGGGCCTGATCGGGGCTCTTTATATCGAGCATAGTTCCGGCCTGAAACCCGTCCACAAGGACTACATCCATAGGCGGAGGGACGTCAGTCGTATTCAATGAGAGGAGCGCGTGGAAGGAAGGGCTTGCAAAGAGATCCACCCTTCCGCGCGGGCCATAAAGGGTAACCTTTCTTTGAGCAGTGCCTTGAGCGACAAGGCGGTGGATGTAAGCCAGGGCTTTATACTGGTCTATGTTTAAGGGAAAAAACTTGTCAGGACCCGACAGATAGGTGGCCCCGAGTAGGGCGCTGAGGCCGGCGACGCAGCCGGCGTAGATCCATTTCGGCCCTCGTTTGCCCCTTGGGATGAGGGACATACCGGACAACAGTACCAAGAGCCCCATAGGAATAACAACGCCGTTCGCTGGAACGTACGCCAAGAGGAGTATACCGCCCAACGCCCCTGCTGCGCTCCCCACCAAATTGATTGCATAAATCCTGTGAGCGGCCTTACCCGCAGACATCAGTGCCAATCCTATTAGCAGGCCCGCCAGGAGGAACGGGATGCAATGGAGAATCCAAAAGGCGACCCACCACCCCAGAGTGGGAATGAGCAGGACGGGCGGAAAATATACGTTGAGAGGAAGTTGCTCCCCCAATCGGAAGCATACCGGCAAGGAGAGCGCAAATCCTACTGTGCCCCAACGAAAGACTTGTTCCTGCCGTTCTTCAAACCATGATCTACCCAGAGACAAGACGGCCCCACCCGCACCGAAACCAAGAAGAGCGCAACTGATGACCAAAAAAGAAAAATGGTGGTACCTGGCAATCAGGAGGCATCTCATAAGGGCGAGTTGCCAACCGATCGCTACAAACGAGATGAAAAATACCGCAGGCGCTACGCGTCCAGGGGCGAATTTCGTTTCACCGGCCACGTTAGGGGGTCCCTCGGATAAGGGGAACGAACCGCACCAACTCAAGGGCTTTCGATGATCGACCACCGCTCTGATCTTTAGTGATCAACAAGAGGCGCTGCGTCTCAAAGGTTCCCCCGACCGGAATCACCATTTTCCCTCCGGGCTTGAGCTCATCGAAGAGAGGAGGGGGGACGTGGAGGGCCGCGCATGTGACAATGATGCGATCAAACGGGGCAAATTCTTTCCAGCCGTAGTAACCGTCGCCCAGGAGGACTTTCACTGAGTCGTACCCTAGCTTTTTCAAGCGGTCGGCCGCGGATTCATAAAGAGGCCGAATGATCTCGATGGTGAAGACATCCGGAGTTATCTCAGCCAGTATTGCCGCTTGGTAACCCGAGCCGGTCCCCACTTCCAGCACCTTCATCCCTGGCTTCAGTTCCAGCGCCTGGGTCATGAGCGCCACGATGTACGGCTGAGAAATGGTCTGGCCATGACCGATAGGCACGGGGGAATCTTGGTACGCAAGTGCGCTATGGTTCGGCGGCACGAAAAAGTGGCGCGGGACCTTCAGCATGGCCTGGAGGACCGCAGCATCCGAGATGGTTGTCCGGCCCCAACCCTTAAACTGGGAGTCGACCATCTGCTTGCGGTCGGCTTGTCTTTCCGAAAAGGCCACCGGTAACTCAGCTCCAGTTCCCGTGGCACGATCTGCAAATAAGCCCGTCAGGGATAATGCGATGCAAACGGCCGAAATGAGGATAATTTGCCGCATATCTGGCATAGCAAGGTGCATTGGAATTGACCTGACGTCACCCTCGCCATTCCTCTCCCGGTCGAGAGCGGGACGTCTAAAAACCCTCTGTCCTGGCGGAAGACGGAAGGGTGAGCGGATCTTCACGATGGCATTTAACACTCAGTTGTCAATGTACGCCAGGATAATATGCTCACTTTGTTTCGGACCTTTCTGAATCCCTGTTCGCTTCTTCGCCGAACCCCAACCACTTTTCCATTACCAAAGCGTCATCTTTTGTTGCCGAGTAGTACTGTTTTCGAAATCCGATGGAACTGAACCCGAATTTCTTGTAGAGGCTCCTCGCGGCGGCATTGCGCCGTCCCACTTCGAGAAGCAGGCGGTTGAGACCCTCCTGCCGGCAGACAGATTCGAGATACGCCATAATTGCTTTGCCATAGCCCCGGCCCCTTTGTTCAGGATGCACCGCAATGTTGAGAAGGTGGGCCTCATCCAAAACCACCCAGAAGCAGATATACCCTATTATTTTCCCCTCCAGGCGGAAGACTACCACTCGGGCGTGTCTATTCTCCATCTCTTCGTAGAACATATCTCTGGACCAGGGGCTCGCAAACGAAGTCTTTTCTATAGCTAAGACATCTTCCAGGTCTGCCAGCTGCATCTGAGCCGGTTCAAGAGGCAAATCCAATTGCATGTGAGTATCCATTCGGCCCGCCTTAAACAATGCTGTTCTTGAATGTACTTCGGAGACCAAAAAACGCAAGCGGAGCTTGGACACATTCATTTGAACCGCGGCCCGCAATGAAGTATGTTCGTAATTATCAAGAATTGTCACTTGAAGTTCAGCCACCATGTAACCGACCTCGAACGTCAGGTCAGCCTGTTGGATTTCCCAGCGTTCAATCTCGAAACCTCATCCGGTAGCAGGGAGGGGGATTTCATGTCCGCAAGAAGCGCCCGTGTTCTCCGAGTTATCAGCACATTACTAGTGATTGGGCTTGTCCTGGTGCTGATTCCATCTCCGGACATCGCCAGGGCGTGCCACTGGAATCGGGCTTCCATGCAAGACCTTAGGGAATGCCCCACGGTGCAAGTGGGAAGCCTCTCAAACACCAACGGTCATGTCCATTTCGTAGCTGAGACAGACCAGATGGCAGGGGGAACTGAAGAGAGCAAAGAACACAAGATACAAGTACCTCCTGAAGCCTCCGGCACCGAGCAGAGGCCGGCGGTAGGCGGCGGAGTAAACTGGGCATTGCTAGGAGAAAATGTCGCGGTCGGAGAGGCTCAACAGATTGCCAAATTTGCGGACAAGGTCTCACGTAAAGGTTCTACGCTGTTTTTGCGATTGAAAGGCGGGAGGGTGGTTTCCAGGGACAGCACGCCAAGGGATCAAGAGGGCGAGTCCTCTGAGGGTGATAACTACCGCGTTCGCTACGTTTTCTATGATTTCATTAATCCTTGGTACGTGGTTGGATTACATTTATACGAAGGCGGCATCACTCAGTTCATCAACCGGGGCACCGGAGCGGTCGTGAATGTTGACGGATATCCTCTATTCTCTCCCGATAAAACTCGGTTCGTTGCAATAGGATATCCCGGCGCTAGCTCTTCTGGAGCAGAGATTTGGAGAGTCTCTCGCAAAGGCATTGTCAGTGAGTGGGATTTGGGCGATACCGGTCTCTATCGCTTGCGATGGTCTGGCCCGTCGGCCATCGAAGTAGTTGCGCATGATGAGGTAGTTGCACGTTTCAAGCGCCACGGCACTGCGTGGAGATGTTCAGGTTCATCCTCCATCTGCAAAATGGACAGAGTCATAATGCCCTCGAATAAAGTCGCTGAGGTCCATGCAACGGACAAGGAGGGCTGCACAGAATTGGAACGAGCTTCCGCGGCAGGTGACATCGAGGCTGTGAGGCATCTTTTGAAAATGAACGCTGATGTCAATGCACGGGATGAGAAAGGTGGGACCGCTCTTATCCATGCTACCAGAGGCGGCCAACTGGGTGTGGTGAAACTCCTACCGTAAATGGGTGCCGACGTAAATGCGAAGGACAACCATGGCTGGACAGCCCTTATGGAGGCTGCTAAGACAGGTCATCTGGACGTAGTCAAACTGCTTTTGGATGAAGGGGCCGACGTCAATGCAAAGGACAACTATGGCTGGACGGCTCTGAAAATCGCAGAGGAGGATGGCCATAAGGAAATCGTAGAACTCCTCAAAGCCCACGGAGCGAAGTAAATACACGAGCGTAACCTCATCCGATAGCAGAGAGGCGGATTTCATGTCCACAAAAAGCGCCTGTGTTCTCCGAGTCATCAGCACATTGCTGGTGATTGGGCTCGTCCTTGTGCTCATCCCACCTCTGGACGTGGCCAGAGCCGGCGACAAGAATCGAGATTTGACTCAGGCCAGTATGCGCGGGGACGTGGATAAAGTCAGAAGCCTGTTGGATAGCGGCGCTGATATCAATGCAAAAGACCAGCGCGGCTGGACGCCGCTGTTATGGGCGGTTAGTCGAGGTCAGATAGACGTGGTGAAACTCCTTTTGAACAAGGGAGTTGACGTCAATGCTAAAGGTGAGCACGGCTGGACGCCACTGATGGAGGCTGCCAATCGCGGCCACTCGGAAGTGGCAAAACTACTTCTGGAAAAGGGCGCTGACGTTAATCTGAAGCACGAGTACGGCTGGACGGCAAGTAGCATTGCAAAGGCTAAAGGCAACAAGAAAATTTTTGAGATTCTCAAAGACCACGAAGCAAAATAATAGGTCCAGTCCAGCTCATCCGTTGCAACGATCACGGGCTAGACTTGACTGACGTTGGGAACGGAAAGCATATCAAGCACAACTACAGTACCTAAACCTATCAACCCAGGAACAGACTCGCCCCAAGAAAAACGGCAAATCCCACAACAAAAAGTAACACCTGACCTGTATCTTGAGGGCCGGCCATCATATCGGCCACTCCCACAATAGGAATGACATAGAACGCATATCCGCAGGCCTTGATATATAGAGGCGGGATAAGCAGGGCCAATTCCTGTACGATCGCTGTGCCGAGGATAATGACCGAGAACAGGGCCGCAAAGGCGCAAGAAAAACCTAACGCCAATGCAATGAGACCATAGACATATATGCCTCCTTCAGGACCACGTCGCTGAGCCTCCTCTGCCCGTCGCGCCAGGGCGCCCAGCCAAACCCGAAGAAAGCCATCCAGTTTCTTACCCAAGTGAGCAACAGGAAGCATGAAGAGAAAGCTAAAAAAAACAGCGGCTGTTAGCGGGGCACCGGTGCGGGCCTGGACCATTGCGGCCACCGCCGCGGTGGCTATGGACGCAAGCGTGCCGTCCGGAGGCATATAACCCCCGACGGGCGGTCTTCTGAGCCATAGCATCTCGAAGAGAAGTCCGGAGGCGAGACCTGCGGACAGATTTCCCAATATCCATCCTACGAGCGGAGCGGCTACGAGAGGCCTTGAAATCATCACCTGAGACCTCTGCGAGGCAAGTTTGTTGTAACGTAGTGAGATTAGTACTATAATCCGCCAAATTTACGATTTGGAGGATGAGATGGGCGACACGTTATCCGCACAGATGGGATTTGCTGATTTGAT
>JBKQMK010000249.1:0-50025 GCA_052146735.1 Desulfomonilaceae bacterium
ACAAGTACGTTGGTAAGAAAATCAAAATCATGACCTGGAACCAGTATCAGGACAGAAAGGAAGTTGTGGAGGCTACTCTCCTGAGCAACAATCAGGGTCCTGTCTATAAGATCAACGACGAGATATATCTGGGCCACCCGGGCTATCAGATCCTCCCGAAATTACCGGAGAACTTGATAGCCAAACCAACCCTCACCTGGCTTTATGACAACGCTTCGGCAAAGCCTCATGACCTGGAGGTCTCGTACCTGACACAGAACCTGAACTGGAAAGCCGACTACGTTGTGGTCGTGGACAAGGACGACAAGGCCGCGGACATTTCAGGGTGGGTCACACTCGATAATAACAGCGGCGCCACGTACAAGGACGCTCGCTTGAAACTGGTCGCGGGCGAGGTCCATCGGGTCGAAGAAAAACTCCAGGAATTTGCGCGTGGGGCACGGCCTGTCGCCGCACCTATGGCCAAAGCCGCTCAATTTGAGGAAAAGCCGTTTTTTGAGTACCACATATACGATCTTCAGAGGAAGACCACGTTGGAGGATAAGCAGACCAAACAGGTCAGCCTACTGGAATCCTTCGGCGTGGGCATCAACAAGGAACTTCTCGTGTACGGGATCAAGAGTCATTTCACGAGGCAGTATCGAGAACAGAACCCAAAGCAGCCCGTAAACGTATATATCAAATTTAAGAATTCCAAAGAGAACAAGCTCGGCATGCCTCTCCCCGCGGGCATTATGCGCCTGTACAAAGAGGACGATAAGAAGAGTCAGCAGTTTGTAGGCGAGGACAAAATCGAGCACACTCCCAAGGACGAAGAAGTGAAACTGAAGATAGGGGAAGTCTTTGACGTGACCGCGGAGAGGATTCAAACCGACTTCCGGCAGATCACCACCCGCCTCTATGAAACCGCTTGGGAGATTACACTTCGGAATCACAAAGATAAGGAAGTCGCCGTCGGCATTATTGAACCGCTGATGGGTAGCTGGGAAGTCATTGAAAAGAGCCATCCGTACAAGAAGCTCGATGCATTCACAATACGGTTCGACGTCAACGTTCCGAAGGATCAAGAGGTGAAGGTGAAGTACAGGGTCAAGGTCGGCATATAAGCGCGTTGGTGCAAAAGGATTACTCCTTTCCACTCTTTCTCGTTCTCAGGTTGTGCCTGGAAACAAGAAACTCGGCAAGAACCAGGGCGGTTGGCATGATGTCCGTCACTCCGGCGACCTTTTGAATAAGTACCAGTTCAGCCCCCTGCCGCTGGTGACCTTGATGTTGACCAGGTTGAAGTCCGGGAATTTGCCCTTAACGAACTTGAAGACTTCCTCCACCGTCGCAAATTCGTAAGGGTACCCGCCCAGCCAGTCCGTAGCATCGGTCCGCCAACTCATGCCCCTGTGGGACTTGTAATTTCGTATGTGTGTGACAGGATTTTCCCCGCGAGCAATGACAATTGCCAGATACGCGGACAAGGCCAATGGTTCAAGAATATAGATCCCAAGGGCCGGATATGTATTGTACCAGGTTTTGATCTTCAACCAAAACGGATGTATCCACGAAGTGTCACCGTTTCGGGCCAGGATTTTATTATAGATGGCGATGTAGCAGTAACCGCCTGGACTAACTAGCGCGGCAGAGTGTTCAATCGCATCCCACATATGCCCGGTGTGATGGAGTACGCCCCACGAATAGACAATATCAAAGGTCCCTAATCCTGAAAGAAAGCCCCTGTCCAGGACCGAACCTTCACAGACCTCCCAATGCTCCGGATTGTTCACTCGGGCGCGCAGGTACTTGCAGCATTCTACGCTGAATGGGTCCAGGTCGAAACTGACAATTCTCTTAGCGCCCAGATTGAAAGCAGCGTAAGAAAAGAGCCCGCTCCCGCAGCCTATATCCAGGAAGCTTTTGCCGCGCAGATCAGGCAAGCCCAGAAACTCTGTAAGGGATGCTTCGGCAATCTTGACCCGCTCGTCGTCAAGGCCCTTGAGAAAGGTTTGCCAGTTCCGTCCGAAGGAAAAGGTCTGCTTATGTTCCATCTAGATTGAGACTCTGTTTCATTTCGTTCCTAACTAAACAGCTAAAAGCAAACCGCGCCCTGGCAAGCATACCGACCCTGCGGTTCTTGACTCAATCGCCGGTCGATGAGTGCATGAGGCGCGGCTGTATAGACCTGAATGACGCAGGCGTCCCGCCTTTTAAGGCGAGTTCTACGAGGGACCTCCATACCTTGAGCACACTTCAGGCATGTCCCCTGCGGATGATAAACAGGACCATCCCGGAGTGCCGAAAAAGCCTCGGGACTTGCGGGCTCTCTATCGCAAAGTTGGGTACTGAGAAAGACCGCTTATGGTCCGGCTACTTCTTAACGCCTTCCTTCAGCGCCTTGGCTGCCTGGAATTTTGGAGCGTTAGTTGCCTTGATCTTGATCTTCTTCTTAGTGCGCGGATTGATTCCGGTTCGAGCCGCCCTTTTCACCACGGAGAACTTTCCGAATCCCGGTACATAAACCTGCTCCCCTTTGGTCAATTGTTCCGCGATTGTGCCGAAGATCAGATCAATAGCCTCAGCCGCGTGTTTCTTCGTTGTCTCGCCCTTCTTAGCCAACTTTTCGACAAATTCGGCCTTGGTCATGTTCCCTCCCCTTTTTTCTTTTGACTGTGCAGGTCTCAGCGGTGTTGTAACTCTATAGACCCTCAAATTCAGGGGAGTCAAGCAAATTCGCATTCAAAAAACACGGCCTGTGCCGTAAGCGCTTCATTGAGCGCTCGGCCTATTGACCGATGGTGTAAAATAATAGGGGTTGACTGCGCAATCCGGAAGATGTAAAGCTCACAGAATAAAGAATCTCCCTCAAATCTGGTACAACAAAGGAAAGGAGAAACAATGGCAAAAACAGTTGTCATCGATGAAGAACTTTGCTCCGGATGTGGCACATGCGCGGCCATTGCGGAAGATTGTTTTGCACTGAATGAAGAAACAGAGAAAGCTCACGTGACCGACCAAAGCGCTTGCTCCGAGGACGAGATCCAGGAAGCCATAGACACTTGTCCGGAAGAAGCTATTAGTTGGCAGGAGTAAGGGCTTTCTTCTTTCTCCCCCCTGTCGCTTATCTGCATGCGAAGGTATTGCGGTCTTCTTTCTTTTCACCGCGTGCGGGAAAGGAAGAGCCTATCCCGAGAGATGCTTTGGCGACATTCAGGAGTAAGGACTATGTTTTCCGGGGAGGAATTGATACCCCGTCTCACTGAGCTTTATCGACTCATGGACTCCGCCTACTGCGAAAGCAGCGACCAAGTCGGATTCTCTTGTGAAGGTTGCGATGGAGTAAAGTGTTGCACTGTGGATCTGCTTCTTCACACCTCAGTGGAAATGCTTTACCTGAGACGGGGTTTCAACGCCCTGGACATGTCCAGACAACTGGAAATTCTAGGCCGTTGTCGGGGAATTATCAAAGCCAAGGAGGATAACGCCCTTGGTGATGAGTACAGGAATGCAGTTTGCGCTCTGAATTTTGAAGGGCTGTGCATTCTGTATGAGTATCGTCCAATGATTTGCCGGTTGGCGGGGATTCCGCATCGCATAATGCGGCCGGATGGCACGGTCACAGAAAGCGGCGGTTGCATCCGTTACCATCAGGAATTTCAACAAGACCGGCCAAATCTGAAAATTGACAGAACCGATTTCTATCGCCGGATGGCCGCCATTGAAATCGAGGTAGTCAGGGTAGTGGGGAAGCGCACGGTCTCCCGCACCGTGGCGGAAGCCTTGGGCCTGGAGTATCCCGAGGACACTGTCGCGTGAGCGGTCTTCAGGTATCTTTGGAGTACGAAAGATAAAACTTCCGGCATGAGTTGGAAATGGCTGGGCCGGTCGAAGCTCTTGCGGCGACGAGATTTTTATTGAGTCCGGTCGCAGTCCTTCTCAAGAACATTGGGGATTCGACAACCGAACCTTTCTCTATACGGTGCACAATAACTTCCCCAATACTGCAAGATCTACTGAGGAAGAATCCCCTTTTACATGAGCGTTCCCGCCTTTTTTGCCTCGGTTTTCCACAGTCAGAACAAACATGAAGCCCAGGTTATCAGAGACAGCCCTACGTCGCTATGGATTCCTCTTCTGATTCTGATAGCAGTTTGGACCCTCATCGTACTGATAGTGAATCCAGTCGGGGAATTTATGGTCAACGACGACTGGGCCTTTGTAAGAGCCTTGCAGACTCTAACCTTCGAGGGAAGAATGCCAACTACAGGATGGGGTCCTAGTTGGGCACCTGGCGGGCCGTCTTTGATAGTGCATCTCCTGTGGGGGCGTCTGTTCACTTTTTTCGGTGGATTTTCGTTCACGGTTCTCAGAATATCGGTTCTCACACTGGGCATTTTGGGGTCATGTGCCTTGCTGGTGTTGCTCCGTTCGACGGGCTCCTCTGCCTGGGTCGCTCTCTGGGGCTCCTTGACCCTCGTCGTTAATCCCCTTTTCTTGTCCCAGTCTTTTACCTATATGACCGACATCACTTTCGCGGGGATGGTAATCTTCGCGTTATGCTTCCTCCATGCCGGAGTTCAACGATCATCGACGCCGCTGCTGGTACTGGGTTTGCTATTTGCCCTATTCTCTATCCTCACCCGCCAGCTTGGCGTAATAATTCCTTTGGCCTTTGTTACAGCCTGCTTTCTCCATCCGAGCGGCAAAGATATTGGCCGCTGGAAAATGGTCTTTCTGATGGCGCTCATTGACCTGGCGCCGTGGGCCGCGTATGAATATTTTTTGTACACGATAGGCAGCACGCCGATTACTCAGCATCAGGTTTTTTATAACCTTTTGCTCTATCCCCAGACAAGGGGCTTCCTCGCATACCTTACGTTTCTGTATGTACGCTTCTTTCACGCAGGTCTGCTCTATATCGGGTTTCTTATCTCACCGGTATTGGCTCTCAAATATCGCACGTTCCTGGAATGGAAGGCTTTTAGGTATTTGTTTATTTTCTTAACGTTGGCGTTCCTGTTGTTCGAATCAGCCCTTCTCATGGGGCTCATTGATCCTCCAGTCTATTTTTTCCGTAACGTAATATTCAATTTCGGCATCGGCCCAATTTTGCTGAAAGATACCTATATCCTCGAGATCACGCGGGCTGCGACGATTCCCAAGCCTCTGTACTATCTAATACTCTATTGGAGTATTCTGAGCCTCGGGGCCTTGTTGGGCTTGATGCTTTCGTCGCTGCGCCGGCTTTTGAGGACTGCGCGTGGAGCCGCACCTCAAGAGATAAAGTTCCTCCCACTCTTCGCCCTCTTCGCTGGCTTGATGTATCTCGGAGTGATAACCCCCGGAGGATTCCATGATCGATATTTGATACCTGTTTGCATGTTCTTCATTGTTTGGGTTGTCTCAGATTTGGAACCTAATTGGGACCAATCCTTCAACCTTAGGGCCATGCTTGGCGGCCTCGTGCCGTTCCTCGTTCTAGCCCTCTTTGCACTACTAGGAACCCATGATTTCATGGACATGAAGCGCTCTCTGAAAAAGGCCCAGGATTATCTTGTTTTCCAGATGAACGTGCAGCCTTGCGACATCGATGGAGGCCTCGAGTTTAACGGGTACCACTGCTACAGTCCCGATTTTCGTCCTCACAAAGGATTGAGCTGGTGGTGGGTCCGAAAAGAGGATTACTTGATAACATTGGGGCTCCTTTCGGGCTATCAGGTGGTACGCACTTTTCCATTTAAAAGATGTTTAGGGCCGGATGGAGCCATATTCGTCCTCAAGCCGCACGAGACGTCCGGCGACACCAACTGATGCCGGCCCCCATATTCCCCTGTGGCGCTCTACGCTGTGAGATTTGGTACGAAGCATGTTTTGCTGTTATTGCTCGTCTACTTGAATACCGGGCGCTCGGAAGAAACTTCTCGGGAAGTTTCAAGTCTATCCATGACTGACACCAAACCGCGCATAATAGTCATTGGCGGCCCGACTGCGTCGGGCAAAACAGCAGTGGGCATAGAACTGGCGGAATCCCGTGGCGGACAGATCGTCTCTGCGGATTCGGTCCAGATTTATCGTTACATGGATGTTGGTTCGGCCAAGCCCACCAGAGCGGAGAGGTCCCGCGTTGCTCATCACATGATTGACATCCGCAATCCGGATGAGGATTTTTCAGCAGGGGATTATGTGAGAGAAGCACGAAAGTGCATAAGCGAGATCCGTCAAGAAGGCGGTCTTCCCCTCATCGTAGGGGGAACAGGGTTGTATATCAGGTCGTTAATAGGGGGGATCGCTGAGCTTCCTCCTGCACAACCCGGATTGAGAAAGGAACTGAGAGGCCAAGAGGAAAAAGGGGGAAAAGGCACCCTCTTCAAAAAATTGGCGGAACTGGATCCCGTGAGCGCCGGCCGCACGCCATCCGAAAATATCGCGAGAGTGATTCGAGCGCTGGAAGTCATCGGACTGACCGGGAAGAGGCTGTCTGAAATTCAAGAAGAACATTCCTTCCGGGATCGTCCTTATGAGGTTCTGTTCATCTGTCTTGACCCGAACAGACAACTTTTGTACGAACGGATTGATAAGCGAGTTGACAGTATGATAAGAGGTGGATTATTGGAAGAGGTGTTTCAACTTTGTGGCCGCGGATATTCCCGGGAACTCAAATCGATGCAATCCTTGGGATATCGGCACGCAGGCTTGGTCCTGGCGGGACAGATGGATCTCGTTGGGGCAACTCGCTTAATGAAGAGGGATACCCGACATTACGCGAAAAGACAGTTGACATGGTTTCGTTCCGAACCCGGAGTTTCATGGTGTGATCCTGATGACCTCAAAGGGATCGGATTAAAGGTCTCTAATTTTCTCGGAGATTAGTCTAGAATCCGAGATTTTTCCCCTTGAATCAACCGGGCTACGCGGCCACGAACGCGATCTGGATGATGGGGATTAGTACACGGGGGTGCGGAAATGCCGAAAACGCATTTTAATATTCAAGATCAGTTTCTAAACCAGGTGCGCAAGGCTAGAATCGAAGTCGAGGTGCTCCTCATATCCGGCGACTCCTTCAAAGGCTATGTCCGCAGTTTTGACAGCTTCTGCATAATAGTCGAGAACGCGGACGAGATCAGGCTCGTTTATAAACATGCGCTCAGCATGATCCGACCCGCGGAACTCGGGGTAAAGATACCCGGCCTCGTCTGACAAACGTCCGGAGGAGTAAATGCGGGAGAGGTGAGAGCCTGCTGTAGCGTCCTGTCACGGCGGGTGAGGGAGAAATGTTTCTGTCCGGCGTCACGTAGGAGCGCGCAATGCCCGTATCCTGATTCACACTATATCAGAGACTCATCCCCGTAGCAGGGTACCCGCGGGCAACATTTATTCTATTGCTAGTTCCACCCCGACGGGACAATGATCCGAACCCGTGACGTCGCTAAGAATAAAAGCGTCCTTCACGCAATCAAGCGCTTCTCGGGTGGCAAACACGTAGTCGATTCTCCAGCCTACATTCCGCTCCCTGGCTCTGGACTTGAGGTCCCACCAGCTATATTGGCCGGCTTCGGTGTGAAATTCACGAAACGTGTCGACATATCCCAGCGATACCATCTTGTCGATCCAGTCCCTTTCTTCGGGAAGGAACCCCGAAACCTTTTCGTTTTCCTTAGGCCGCGCCAGATCGATTTCCTTATGGGCGGTGTTGACGTCACCCAAAAAAATCAGCTTCTTTCGCTCCTTCCGTAGGGATTGGATCTGCTGAAGAAACGCTTCATAGAAGTCCATTTTGAACCGGAGTCGCTCGCTGCTGGCCTTCCCATTGGGAAAATAGATATTGAAGAGGATGAAATTACCAAAGTCCATGCGAATCAGCCGCCCTTCATCGTCGAATCGCTTTACTCCCATGGCGGTTTCCACCTTGAGGGGCTTTTCCTTTGTGTAGACCGCGACGCCGCTGTAGCCCGGCTTCTGTGCCGAGTGCCAATAGGAGCTGTAGCCTGCGGGTTCAAGGAGTTGTTGGGGCAGTTGATCGGGCCTGGCCTTGGTTTCTTGAACGCACAGAATATCCGGAGAACTAGACGCCAACCAATCCAGAAATCCTTTCTTGTGCACGGCGCGAATCCCGTTAACGTTCCAACTCAGCAGCTTAAGTGTTTTCGCCATAGCGGGTGTCCTTCATAAGAATTTCTACGCAAGAGCCCGGTCCTGAAGTTCGAGGGACGCGGGACGAACTAATGACTGATCGGCTGGAAATGCATATTGCGCCATTGCCTGGCATTCCCTTACGGACAAAAAAAGAAAAC
Organism: Desulfomonilaceae bacterium; assembly: GCA_052146735.1. Classification (GTDB taxonomy): domain Bacteria; phylum Desulfobacterota; class Desulfomonilia; order Desulfomonilales; family Desulfomonilaceae; genus CAWBBA01. The sequence continues at coordinate 8,277 of JBKQMK010000249.1, forward strand.
CCGGCGCCGGGGCCGGGGGTTATCCGCGTTTCTGGTGCCGAAGGCCGGACTCGAACCGGCACGAGCTTTCGCCCGCCACCCCCTCAAGATGGTGTGTCTACCAAGTTCCACCACTTCGGCACGACAACACTGTACCAATCCGAGACTGGGTCGTCAAGCCCAAAGAAATGGGCAGACCGGTCTGTTTTCCTCGATCGACGTCGCGCGTGGCCTGGGGCAACAGGTTCCGTCACGGTTTGGTTTGCAGCAATGTAATAAAAAGCTGTTATTTTAATAGATAGGTCATAATATTTCAAGTTAAAAATAGCTTGACAAGTGAACACGCCGGTTATAGTTTATTTTTTAGAAGATTTGAATTTATGGAACCATGTGCCCGGCCACGCGGCACGTGCGCGCAACGTCCAAAACTGGTCCGCTAGGGAAGAGTTCCGGAACTTAACGATTTCTTCTCTGGCCACTACAACCTTAAGATGTAACTTAGCAAGTTTACAGGGCTATCTACGAGGAGCCCTGGAACCCGGAGACGACTATTGCATGTCCCAGTTCTCTTACAGGAAGTGCTCCAAAATCTCAGGCCGCATGCCGGTGGAGTCTATCTTGACGGAACCCTGGGAACAGGTGGCTACGCGAAGGCAATCCTTGATGCCTCCAGTCCCGACGGCAAGGTGATGGGTTTCGATTTAGACCCCCAAGCCGTCCAACAGACAGCTCTGCGTTTGCAAACATATGGAGAAAGGTTCCGTTCTTTGCACGGAGGTTTTCAGGAGGCTGGCAAAATTCTCAGGGACCTGGGCATAACGGTCATAGACGGAGCCGTACTGGATTTGGGCCTCTCTTCGGAGCAGTTGGATGATCCCAAAAGAGGATTCAGCTTCCGTTTCGACGGCCCACTGGACATGAGATTTGACACGACTTCCGAAGAAGACGTGCTGGATTTATTGGAGACAATTTCTGTTAATAAACTTGAAGAAATACTTGCAACATACGGAGAAGAGAGGTATTGCAAGAAACTAGCCCGCGGGATACTCGAAGCCCGCAGGCGAGGGGCGTTGTCAACCACGCAAGATTTGGCAAATGTGGTCTCACGGATCCTTGCTGGGCGTCGTGGGAAGATTCACCCCGCGACACGGACCTTTCAGGCTTTGAGGATTGCGGTGAACAGAGAGCTTGAGAATCTGAGTCGCGCCCTGATCGACATACCGTCACTCTTAAAGCCAGGTGGCCGCTTTTGTGTGGTTTCTTACCACTCGCTCGAAGATCGGGCGGTGAAACAGTCGTTCAGGGATAGAAGCAAAGATCCTCAAAGGTGGGTCATAGTTACGCCCAAGCCTTTGAGACCTTCTATTGAAGAGTTGAAGAGGAATCCTCGATCAAGATCGGCGCGCATGAGGGTTCTAGAAGCGGTGGCCGCATCTGATTCAGGGTCTCCCGCGTAGGAGTGTGAGCAGACAGATGACAGCAGCTAAGAAACTTTCGGTGGACGCTGACAATTTGTTCGCTCAGTTCGTCCGTGTCATCCGGCGAAAGTTTCGAATTGTGGGCGCAGGCCCATTTCTCGTCGTGGCTCTGTCCGGAGCGATCCTCTTGGTAGGATTCTTCTATGTCTGGACGAGGATGCAACTCGTTCAGATTGGGTACGAGATTTCAAGTCTCGAGAACGAGAATGGTGACCTTAAGAAACGTAAGAGGGAACTGCTCTTGGAGGTAGCGTCCTTGCAATCCCCCCAGGAACTGGAAAAGAAGGCCGGTAAGATCGGCCTGGTGCTTCCCGCGATGGGGAAAGTAGTACATGTACCGTAAGGCAAAGCCCATAAACTGGATTGCGTTTCGCATTACTCTTATAGCCGTGATGTTTGCTGCCGTAACCGTGGTGCTTGTCGTCCGCGCATATAGGTTGCAGATTTACGATGCGGAGGTGCTTAAGAAGCGTGCAGAGAAGAACCGGACCAGGGTTCTTCATGTCGACGCCCGTCGAGGCATGATCCTCGATAGGTCAGGCGAACAGATGGCTTCCAGCCTTGAGGTCAATTCCGTGTACGCGAAGCCCCGGAAAATTGAGAATAACAAAGGGACTGCCAGGGCTCTTGCTGAGATCTTGGAGATGGATGAACAAGAGATTCTGCGCAAACTCACGGAACAAAAAACCTTTGTGTGGATACGTCGCCACGTTTCTCCTCTGGTGACTGAAAAAATCAAGGCAGCCGAGCTCCCCGGAGTGCTGACGGTAACGGAATATCAACGGTTTTATCCACTGAAAAGCTTTGCGGCACACATCCTGGGTTTCGCGGGAATAGATTCGAGTGGTCTGGAGGGCTTGGAACTCTATTACGACAACGACTTGAAAGCAGATCCAATTCCTGTGACTGCTCAGAGAGATGGTCGTGGGAGACCGGTCATATTCGCGGCAGCGGGTCAAGATGCCAAGAGGCGAGACCTGCACCTAACGCTGGACCGAAACATACAGTACGTGACGGAAAAAGAACTGGAAGAGGCCGTACAAAGCGAGCAGGCCAAGAGTGGCGTAGCCATAGTAATGAATGCGGATTCCGGCGAAATCCTCGCGATAAGCGTTCGACCTACATATAACCCCAACGTTTTTCAAAAAGTCGCTGCCGATGTCAGGAGAAACCGCAGTGTTGCGGACACGTTCGAGCCAGGGTCAACCTTCAAGGTATTTCTGGCCGCCGCAGTGATGGATTTGGACAAGGTTTCGCGGGACCAGGCATTCGATTGTCAAAACGGTCTTTATCGTTATAATGGTTCAGAGATCCACGACATAGTACCTCACAAGACTCTGTCCTTTGACGACGTGATAATCCATTCCAGCAACATAGGTGCGGTAAAGATTTCGGAGACTCTTAGCAAGAGTGAATTCTATAGAGTACTAAACGGATTCGGGTTCGGAGGCCTTACGTCTGTGGATCTCCCTGGAGAGAGGGCGGGGCTTTTGCCACTACCGGGCCGCTGGTCCGTCCTCTCAAAGGGAAACATCGCGTTCGGTCAGGGGGTCAGCGTTAATGCAGTGCAGCTCGTAGCAGCCTTTGCTGCGGCGGTAAACGGGGGCTCTCTTTATAGGCCGCATTTGATGAAGCAGGTGACAAACGCCCTGGGGGAAACCGTCAGAGAGAATCCTCCGGTACTCGTCCGAAAGGTTATCAAGGAGTCAACTTCCGAGAAGCTGGTGGAGATACTTAGGTTGGCCGTGGTCAAGGGAACCGGCAAGGGCGCCGCGATTCCTGGTGTAGACGTAGTAGGAAAAACCGGTACAGCCCAAAAGGCCAATCCATCCGGGGGCTACTCTAAAGACAAATACGTGGCTTCTTTCATCGGCGCACTGATGGGTATAAAACCGCGGCTGGTCATTTTCGTGATGATTGATGAGCCGGTAGGCAAGATTAGGACGGGCGGCAAAATCGCCGCACCGGTATTCCGCAAAATCGGCCAAGGTATTCTCGCTCTATGCGGAAGCAAGCCCAGTGAAGCAGATCTCATCCTGGCTTCCTCAATTAACCGGCTGAAAAAGGGCGGAGGCCCTCTCTTGCAAAGTGTCACCGTTCGGAAGGGACCTCGGCCTGGGGAGTGGATTGTGCCGGATCTCAAAGGCTTGGACATGCGCCGAGTCGTGGAAGTGTGCGGAAAGATGAAGTGCGACGTTTCTTTTCGGGGAACCGGGAACGTAGTGAAACAAAATCCCAAACCCGGCCAGATTTTGAAAGAAGGCGCGCCTTTCGCGGTCTCCTTTGAAGGACAAGCATCTTGACCGTCGGACTGAAAGAAATCCTTGCCGTCTTGGAAAACCCGATGCTGGACGGAGACTCGTCTGTGGAAATCTCAGGTGCGAGCTACGACAGTAGGAAAATGCGACCGGGTTGGCTGTTCGTTGCCATGGCAGGGGAGAACAGCGATGGTCACGACTTTATCGCTCAGGCGATCCACGCCGGCGCTTCGGCGGTGATAGCGGAGAAGCCGCGGGCCGAAAGATTCGGACCTGTCCCCTGGATCCGGGTGCCGGATTCAAGATCTGCTCTGGGGCCTGTTGCGGCCCTGCTGAACGGCCGGCCCACAACGAAGATGGTCCTGGTGGGTATAACCGGGACCAACGGCAAGACTACCCTTACATTTCTCTTGGAAGCTGTGGTGAAGGCCGCGGGTGGCAAGACGGGTGTGATCGGAACCATCTCACACCGCTGGGGAAACGGGGAGCTGGCCGCGATCAATACCACGCCTGAAGCCTCGGATCTTCAGTTTCTATTCCAAGAGATGATCAAGGCCGGAGTTACTCATGCCTTCATCGAAGTATCGTCACACGGTCTTCATCGCGGTAGGCTCTTGGGATGTGAGTTCGATGTGGGCGTTTTCACGAATCTTACACAGGATCACCTAGACTATCACGGCAATCTCGAGGACTACTATCTAGCCAAGCAGACACTCTTCACTAAGTTGCTTCCAGCCTCGTCAAAGAAAGGCGCGGCAGCGGTGGTAAATCTGGAGGATCCTTATGGCCGAAGGCTGGCTTTGGAAACGCAATCTTTGCCGGTTCTGGGATATGGACTGGCTCCGGATTGTGAGATCCGCCCTACGGCAGCCACAGTAACCGCGGAGGGCATTTCTGCCAACGTCAGCACTCCGCGTGGCCAAATAGCAATTACCTCTCGCCTGACCGGCTCATTCAACCTCATGAACATTCTGGCTGCAGTCGCAGTAGCTGAGAAGTTAGGCATTCCTTCGGAAGCCGTGCGGAAAGGCATAGAGGCTGTAGATGTCATCCCCGGCAGGCTGGAAAGGGTCTCTTCCCAGAATGGCACCGTATTTGTTGATTATGCTCACACCCCTCATGCCCTCAAGAACGTGCTGGAGGCGCTGAAGATCATACGGACAGGCCGTATCATCACCGTGATGGGCTGCGGTGGGGACCGAGACAAGAGCAAGCGCCCTCTGATGGGAATGGAAGCTGCAGCGGGGAGTGATTTTGTCATAGTCACTTCGGACAACCCTCGTACCGAAGATCCCATCGACATCATCAAGCAGGTTGAAGAAGGGGTGAGTTCGTACGGGCTCACTCGTTGTAGTGAAGTCTTGAATGGACAACCGCTCAAATTGCGGTGCTACAACGTGATTCCCGAGCGTCGCGATGCGATAGCGTGGGCGGTGAGACATCTGAAGTGCGATGACATCCTGCTCGTGGCAGGCAAGGGCCACGAAACATACCAGGAAATTAACGGAGTTCGCTATCCCTTCGACGACAGGGAAATACTTCGAGAAGAGTTGAAAAGGCATTCGGCGCTCAGGCAAAAGCCGATCGAGTGCTCATCCCCAGTTGACAATGCTGAACATCCTCATCAGGAATCCGGGAGAACGCGGCAATGAGAGCCGGAAGCGGACCATATCAGGCGGAGGAAATCGTGCAAGCGTGCCGAGGCACACTCTTGTCCGGTGATCCGGAGGCTGCGTTCCAAGCCATCTCTACCGATTCCCGAGACATAAAGGATAACGATCTGTTCGTGCCGTTAAAAGGGACGAATTTTGACGGCCATGAATTTCTTTTTCCGGCCCTGGAAGCCGGAGCCCGAGGCAGCTTGGTGGACCGCGAAGTAAACAGGGAAATCTACAAAAGTCTCTCCAACCATGTCCTGATCCAGGTTCAGGACACCCTCCTAGCTTTATCTGACCTTGCATCAGCCCACCGTAAGAAGCATCCCGTCCCCCTGATCGCGGTTACAGGCTCCTCGGGCAAAACCACCGTGAAGGAGATGATCGCGGCTGTCTTATGGCAGTCGCATCATCCTCTGGTGTCACAAGGAAATTTTAATAATATGGTCGGCTTACCCATGACGGTCCTAAATCTGGGCCCACAGCACTCCACTGCGGTAGTGGAAGCCGGCATAAACAGAAACGGCGAGATGGACTGTCTGGCCCGCGCCGCTTCTCCCGATGTGGCCGTGATCACTACAATCGGTCCGGTCCATCTGGAAGGTCTCGGTTCGATAGAGAACGTAGCAAGGGAAAAGTTCAAACTCGTGGAGGGACTGACCCGTGGCGGGACCGCGGTGGTCCCGGCGGTACACCCTCTTCTCGATCCGCTACTTAGAGATGCCTCCTGCTTGGTTGTGACCTTCGGCCTGGAACAAGGCGATTTCAGGGCCGAAAACATCCGATACGGAGTTGAGACGACATTTGAAATGAAAACCCCCTCCGGAAGCCAGGAGATCAGATTGCAGGTTCCGGGGAGACACAATATAGCCAATACTCTTGCGGCGGCAGCAGCTTGTTCGGCGATAGGGGTTGGGTTAAGCGATGTGAGTCGCTCTTTGAGCCGGTTTTCGTCGCCTGCATGGAGAATGGAAATTCTCTCCCTCGGGGGAAACCGAACCCTGATCCGCGATTGTTACAACGCCAACCCTCAATCCATGAGAGCAGCTTTGGAAGTCCTGTCAGGCCGTGGCACGGGCACAAGAACTCTGGCGATTCTTGCCGACATGGCCGAACTGGGTGACCAGAGCGCGAGACTTCATGAAGAGATCGGAAAAGAGGCTGCCCGGCTCGGCATTGACCGCCTGGTTTTTGTCGGAGCCAACGGACGGTTCTTTGCCGACGGATACGTTTCGGCAGGCGGGGATGCAAACGCGGTCACGGTGGCTGCGGACAAGGAATCCGCGTGGAATGTAATCGGTCCGGATCTTGAGAACTTTGGAAGTATTCTCGTTAAGGGTTCGCGTTTGATGAAGATGGAAACCGTCGCTGACCGTATTCTCGGGGAGAACTAGCCCATGCTTTACCACCTACTCTATCCCTTGGGCTCTAATTTGATTCTCTTCAACGTCTTCAAGTACATCTCTTTCAGGGCCATCATGGCGACACTCACAGCCCTGATGATCAGTTTTCTTCTGGGACGCCCGCTTGTGGATTACTTGAGAGCGTTCCAGATCGGTCAAATGATCAGAGACGACGGCCCTCAGAGCCATCTTGAGAAAAGTGGTACACCAACTATGGGCGGTGTGCTCATCCTCTTCGCCATGACCGTCTCATGTCTGCTCTGGACCCGTCTTGACAATATCTACTTTTGGATCGTGCTGGGGATTACCTTAAGTTACGGAGCAATCGGATTCCTGGACGACTACCTTAAAATTACTCGGCAAAATCACAGAGGATTGTCGGGAAAACGCAAACTGGGACTCCAGCTTGTCATAGGAAGTCTGGTCGGCTTTTTCCTGTGGATGGATCCGGCATTCAAAACCACGCTGGCAGTCCCCTTTTTCAAGAACTTCCAGCCGGACCTGGGTATCTGGTACATCCCCTTTGCGGCCCTCGTCATCGCCGGAGCTTCGAACGCGGTAAATCTTACCGACGGGCTTGACGGGTTGGCAATAGGGCCCGTCATGATTTGCGCGGCTACGTACCTGCTTTTTGCATATGTAGCCGGCCATTTGAAGCTGGCTCATTATCTGCAAGTGGCGTACGTTCCCGGCTCGGGCGAACTTGCCGTGGTTTGCGGGGCAATGCTGGGCGCAGGCATGGGATTCCTTTGGTACAACACTTATCCAGCCGAGGTTTTCATGGGAGACGTCGGATCTCTCTCGCTCGGCGGTCTCCTCGGTGGGCTGGCAGTGGTCACCAAACATGAGATCCTCCTGGCTATTGCCGGAGGAGTCTTCGTGATCGAGGCGGTCTCCGTGATCCTGCAGGTGGCTTCTTTCAAGGCTACTGGCAAGCGGATTTTTAACATGGCTCCTATACACCACCATTTCGAACTCAAGGGTTGGGCAGAACCCAAGGTAATCGTGAGGTTCTGGATCATCTCTATTTTCTTTGCGCTTATGGCGGTCAGCACTTTGAAGCTGCGCTGAAAATATTCGAGGTCCATCAGGTGAACGCAATCAAGAAAGTTCAAGAGCAGGATCGGAGACGGGGTGGAATGAACCGAGGATTTCACGCTCCTACGGGCGCTCCGGTAGCAGGTGCAGTATCGAGGCAGACCGGAGGAAAAAGAATTTCGGCTTTGCCTGAGTCCGGTGTGACAATTGCTGCGGTCGGAGTCCCCCAGGCTAAGGAGCTTCCAGGGCGTTTTCCTGGAGCCGAACCATATATTCCCGCAGCGAGTTACCGTGTCCGTGGAAACATGTAGCGGTCGGGCTAATGCAGGGTTGGGTAGATTCGGCAAAGCCGGCTGAGTATTGGATGTCAGGAGAAAAGTATGGGAGTAAGCCCGCCTCATAATACGGGATATGGATCTATAATTGCCGCTAAGGGCTACGGCCCCGATCCCTTCCTGTTGACGGTGGTTCTGCTAATCCTCACGATCGGCGTGGTGATGGTGACCTCAGCGGGTTACATCATTGCTGCCGGAAAGTTCGGTGACGGGCTTTTTTACACGAAAAAGCAGTGCCTAGCCATGATGCTCGGCCTCGCGGTTATGTATTTGTTTTCCATGGTCAATCCCAATTTCTGGCGCCACGCGGCTTTTCCCTTGATGGGCCTTGGTATGATACTTCTGGCCCTGGTTTTTGTCCCCGGTCTGGGAGTCGAAATGGGTGGTTCCCGCAGATGGGTCCGTCTTCCTCTCGGGTTCTACCTTCAACCCTCGGAGATCATAAAGTACGCTCTGATAATGTTCATAGCCGGCTCACTGGCCAAGAAAGGTGCGGGAGTCAAGGATTTTGCGGTTGGTTTTCTCCCGCATGTCCTGGTCATGGGTATAGTGGTTTTTTTCATTCTAAGGCAGCCCGATTTCGGCACCGCTGTAATCCTAACGGTAGTGGGCTTCCTCATGCTGTTCATAGCAGGGGGGAGGCTCCAACATCTATTGGGATGCGCAGTCCTGTGTTTACCGTTCCTGTTTCAGGTAGCCGTGAGCGCGCCCTACAGAATACTCAGGCTTAAGACTTTCTTCGATCCCTGGCACGATCCCCTGAATTCCGGATTTCAGATCATCCAGAGTCTCGTGGCTTTCGGTTGCGGAGGCTTTTGGGGAGTCGGTGTGGGCAATGGCATGCAGAAGCTTTTCTACCTTCCCCAGCCCCATACGGACTTCATTTTTGCCGTGGTGGGCGAGGAGTTAGGGCTTGTGGGGGTTATCTTCGTCATCCTTCTTTTCTATCTCTTGATCTGTCGTGGGCTGGCTGTGGCTATCAGGAGCGGAGACAGCTTTCAGAGATACCTGGCATTTGGCATAACTTCTCTTATTGGACTCCAAGCCATGGTCAACATGGCCGTGACGATGGGCATGCTGCCGACCAAGGGTCTTCCTCTGCCTCTCATATCGGTCGGGGGCACTTCCCTGGTAATGAATCTTGCCGGCATCGGGATCCTTATGGCCATCACCAGGGCTACGCAAGCTAGTGCAAGCGGGGAAAAGCCATGAGACTCCTGATTGCAGGCGGAGGAACCGGCGGTCATCTCTTCCCTGCCGTTGCTATAGCTCAGGCGGTAAAAGTCGAGGACTCGAACGCCGACATTGTTTTCGTGGGGACTCGCCACGGCATCGAGACGCGAATAATCAGCGACACTGAATTTCCGATACGCTACATCACCGCTAGAGGAATGAGAAAAACCGGGCTTCTCAACAACATTTTCGGCGCTCTCGAGATTCCCGTGGGGCTCGTTCAATCCCTTGCCATTATCCGAGAATTTAGGCCGAGCTTCGTCCTTGGAGTGGGGGGCTACGCGTCCGGCCCGACCTTGGCTGCTGCGGTCCTCTTGCGCATCCCCAACGCAATCCAGGAGCAGAATTCGGTAATGGGGACAACCAATCGCATACTCTCGCGATTCGTGGATCGAATCTTTACGTCCTGGGAGGACACGACGCCTACGCCTCCGACTGAAAAGACTTTGTTGGCGGGCAATCCCGTGAGGCGCGACCTGTTGCAAGAGGAAAGTCATGACGAGGACCGAGAAAGACTCCACATCCTTATCTTCGGAGGCTCTCGCGGGGCTCGGAGTATCAATCTCGCGGTTTCCGGGAGTCTGGATCTCTTGGCGCCTCTGGCGGACAAGGTGCACATCCTACACCAAACCGGACTGGGAGCGGCAGAAGATGTGAAAAGATCGTATGACCGGGTTGGAATCAGGGCTGACGTGCGGGAATTCATTCATGAGATGGGGCCTGCCTATCATTGGGCCGATCTTGTGGTATGCCGAAGCGGGGCTGGTTCGCTCGCGGAAATAACGGCTCTTGGAAAGCCGGCGATTGTGGTCCCCTACCCGTACGCAATAGGAGATCATCAGATGCGGAACGCCCGCGTGCTCGAGGCTCGTGGGGCGGTGAGAATTATTCCCGACGAGAGTCTCAAGAACGGGGCGCTTGCAAAGGAAATCAGAAGTATTGCAGAGAATTCTCAATTATTACATGCCATGGCCGAAAACTCGCGCAAATCGGGCCGCCCGGATGCTGCCCGGACCATAGCGCTTGAGATACTGAAGGCCGAGAGGAGCCGGCAGTGATCGGGACCCTGTTCCAAAGGGTAAAAGACGTTCACTTCGTCGGAATCGGCGGAGTAGGCATGAGTGGCATTGCCGAGATCCTTCTCGCTCTCGGCTTTCGAGTCAGCGGATCGGACCTCCGCAGCTCTGCCACCACCGACAGACTGCGCGATCTTGGTGGCCGTATCTGGATAGGCCATCACAGGGACCACCTGGAAAAGGCGGATGTAGTGGTCTTCTCTTCAGCAGTGTCCGAAGACAACCCCGAACTCCGTGCAGCCTTGGACCGGAGAATACCCGTGATCCCCAGGGCCGAGATGTTGGCCGAGCTGATGCGCATGCAAACCTCCATTGCCGTGGCCGGCATGCATGGAAAGACCACGACCACGTCCATGATCGCTTCAATCCTATCTGCTGCAGGGCTTGATCCCACAGTTGTGATCGGCGGAAAGCTGGACACGCTCGGCGGTGGGGCCAGACTCGGGCAAGGGGACCTTTTGGTGGCAGAGGCGGACGAATCCGATCGGTCGTTTCTGAAGCTGTATCCGACTATTGCCCTTATTACCAATATGGACCTCGAGCATCTGGACTGTTACTCCTCCATGGAAGAGATCAGGGCCACCTTCTTGGAATTCATCAACCGCATCCCGTTCTACGGTTACGCGGTTGTCTGTCTGGACGACCCCCAGGTTCAGAAAATTATTCCGCAGATAAAGAAGCGCTTCATAACCTACGGGCTCTCTTCGCAGGCGATGATCCGCGGACACAAGGCTCGTTTCGAAGGAGAGGTCTCGATCTTCACTGTCTACAAGGAGAATCAGGTCCTGGGGGAAGTGCGCCTTCCTATGCCTGGAATGCACAATGTGGTGGATGCTCTTGCAGCATTGGCGGTAGCTGATGTGTTTGACATTCCCTTTGGGAGCGCGAGGGAGGCCTTGAACTCATTCCCGGGGGTTCAGCGTCGATTCACCCTTAGGGGGAAAGTAGCCGGCGTCACAGTGATCGACGACTACGGACATCATCCCGCGGAGATCCGAGCCGTGCTTCAGGCCGCGAGGCAAATCGCAGGCCGCCGCATTGCCATCCTTTTCCAACCACATCGGTACACTCGGACCAAAGCCCTTTTCGAAAGCTTCCTCACGTGCTTTCACGATGCGGACCTGCTCTACATCATGGACATTTATCCGGCGAGTGAGCCGCCGATAGAAGGTGTGTCCGGGCGTGCCTTGAGCGAAGGGATACGCAGTCGTGGCCACAAAACCGTTCGGTTTCTTGCAGATAGAGAGGGCATTCCAGGAGAAGTGGCTCGCGACCTGGAGCCTGGAGATATGCTGATAACGCTGGGTGCAGGCGACGTTACACGTATGGGTCCTGAGATCCTCGATGAGTTGCGGAAGAAGGAGGAACCCGAAACGTGACCCTGACACCGCGCCAGATCCAGGACATACAGGACTTGCTGCGCACACGCAGTCTCGCCGGGGTCTCTTTGAGCCGATTCACGTCATTTAGAATCGGCGGACCGGCAGACCTGGTGGCTGAACCCCAGGACGTCCAGGAATTGGCCTGTCTGCTACGGTACCTGCAAATGGAGAGAATTCCGCGCATTGTTCTCGGAGCGGGAACAAATGTGCTCTTTCACGATGCGGGCTTCCGGGGTGTAGTGGTTCGGACGGCTTCCATGGGCGGGTTTGAGATTCGTGAAAACGGCTCCGACCACGCGATGATCACGGTAGCTACAGGGGTTCCCCTTCCCATGGTGGTTACGAAAGCTTGTGCGCTTGGCTGGACGGGTCTCGAATCTCTCTGGGGGATTCCGGGCTTGTTCGGGGGGGCCGTTGTCACTAATGCGGGGGCCGAGGATGCTTGTATTGGCCTTTTCCTGGTACGGCTCAGGCTTTTGACAGACGCGGGAGACGAAGTTGTCCTGGACCGAGATAAGTTGGACTACTCGTATCGTTCCATGAAGATTCCCCAAAAGTCTGTCGTGGTGGAGGGAACGCTTCGGCTCCAGAGAGGGGATCGTCAATCGATCGACGAGGATCTTCTGGAGGCCAGGCTGCGTCGCAGGCTCCAGCCATCGGACAAACCCAGTGCAGGATGCGTTTTCAAGAATCCGAGTCCCGAGAATCCAGCGGGAGCAATTATCGAAAGGCTAGGGTTCAAAGGTATCACCGTAGGGGGCGCCCAGGTCTCTGAAATGCACGCGAATTTCATCATCAATCGCGGACAGGCTACTGCAGAGGATGTGCTGGAGCTGATCCTAAGGATTCGCGAGCGGGTTAAGTCAGAGGAAAATATAGACCTTGAACTGGAAATCTGCGTTATAGGGGAGGAGGCGGCCAATGACTGAAAAGAGTCGTCTGATAGTCCCCGAGAAAAAAGCGCGGCGATGTATCCCCACGGACCCCGTTGAGACGCGCCGGAGGAATCGAAAGTTCCTCAAGTCGATCCTCATGGCGTGCTTAACCTTCGACGCGATCCTTACGTTAGTACTTCTCTACATGCTCTTCCTGCACATGCCCTACTTCAATCTTCAGCAGGTGGATGTTACCGGAAACCGCCGCCTGTCTCGGGCCGAAGTGATAGAAGCGTCGGAAATAGAGGAGGGTATAAACCTTCTCACTGTTGATCTGAGCGCTATTGCAGCCAGGCTGAGGAGGCACCCGTGGATCCGATTCGCCACGGTATACCGAAGATTTCCCGGGAAACTCATCATGGAAATCGAGGAAAGGATCCCGCGGGCGATATTGGCAGCAGGCAAGCTCTATTATGTGGATGAACAGGCAGAGTTTTTTACGAGACTTCTGCCAGGCGATTCAGTGAATTATCCCCTGTTTACCGGTGTGACCGCGGAGGAACTGAAAGTAAACGCTCCCGAGATTCAAGAGATGGTCAGGATGGGATTTGGGGTCCTGGACCTTATGGAGCGCATCGGCTCGGAAATAGACTCGTCGGGAATCGGAGAGATTCAACTGAATCTAAAAGGGGGGTTAGGCCTCCAAACAAGAGCCGGCCGCTTGCTGGTTCTTGGGAAAAGTGACTTCGAACTTAAAATACAAAGATACGAGCGCTTGAAAAGATTCTTGACCCAGAGAGGAGAATGGAATAACGCCCGTATCATTAATCTCGACTTCGAGGATCGTGCGCTGGTCCGACCGGACAAGGCACGCCTCCAGGGGTGAAAAATATGTCACGAAGCGAGAACATCGTTGTCGGTCTTGATGTGGGGACAACGAAGATATGCGCGATCATAGGTGAGCTGAATGCAGACGGCATGGTGGACATTATCGGCGTCGGGAGTTCCCCTTCGCGAGGTTTGCGCAGGGGCGTAGTCGTCAACATCGACCACACCGTCTCGGCCATCCGAAAGGCCGTTGAGGATGCGGAGTTGATGGCCGGCTGTAGAGTCGAGAGTGTGTACGCGGGTATATCCGGTGGCCACATAAAAGGGATCAACTCCCACGGCGTCATCGCCATCAAGAATCGTGAAGTGACCCAAGTGGAAGTAGCAAGAGTCATTGATGCAGCCAGGGCTGTGGCTATCCCCATGGACCGCGAAGTGCTCCACATTCTTCCTCAGGAATTCATGGTGGACGATCAGGAGGGAATCAAGGAACCCATCGGGATGGCGGGCGTACGCCTCGAAGCCAAGGTTCACATCATAACTGGAGCGGTCTCCGCGGCCCAGAACATTGAGCGATGTGCCCACCGGAGTGGCTTGAGAGTGAACGACATGGTGCTTCAGCAGATGGCTTCGGCAGAAGCCGTACTCTCGGCTGACGAGAAGGAACTGGGAGTGGCACTAGTCGACATCGGTGGTGGGACTACGGACATCGCTGTGTTCTCCGACGGGTCCATCCAGCACACTTCGGTGATCAGCGTGGGTGGCGATCAATTGACCAACGACATAGCCGTGGGATTGAGGACTCCCATGGTCGAGGCTGAAAAAATAAAGAAGAGATACGGCTGCGCGCTGGGATCCCTGGTGGATAAAGACGAGACAATGGCGGTGCCCGGAGTTGGTGGGCGCCAACCACGAGTCCTTTCAAGGGCAGTATTGGCCGACATCACCGAACCGCGGCTTGAAGAGATACTGGGACTGGCGCGCCGCGAACTGGAAAAGCATAACCTCTTACAAATGGTGGCGTCGGGGATGGTCCTAACCGGCGGAACCGTCGCGGTGGAGGGAATCTGCGAGCTTGCTGAACAGCTTTTCGATATGCCCGTCCGGCTGGGTTATCCTATCGGAATCAGTGGACTCGTAGATGTCGTCAACTCCCCTGTTTATGCGACGGGTGTGGGCCTGGTCCTCTGGGGCGCGCGCAACAAAGATGAAGATATCGTGGCGCCCTATCATGCCGGGGGGCCTATAGACCGCGTGATGGGTCGAATGAAGCAGTGGTTTGCCGAAGCTTTTTAATGGGATACCGGCGCACTGCGATGTGGCGAAACATATATGAAACTGTCGGTCCTTAACTCGGCATCGACGGATTGGTGTCCTGAGTTTTACGTTGGCTTAGGGAAGCCGTTTTCATTGTTCGGTGAGGTTTGAAAAGGCGAAGATTTTCAGTTTTGAGGAGGTGCCGGCTATGCTGGATTTTGAGGTGGAGTCTGATCGCAATGCCTTGATACGTGTCATCGGAGTTGGCGGTGGTGGTGGCAACGCCGTAAACAACATGATCAGGTCAGGGCTCAGGGGAGTCGAATTCTTGGCTGCAAATACAGATGCGCAGTCTCTGCAGCACAATCTCGCGGAAATTAAATTGCAGATTGGCGGACAGCAAACCAGGGGCTTGGGCGCCGGCGCAGATCCTGAAATCGGTAGGATGGCCGCCAACGAAGATTATGACAACATACGGGATGCCCTGGAAAACTCCGACATGGTCTTCATTACTGCAGGCTTGGGAGGCGGAACCGGTACAGGAGCAGCACCGATTGTTGCACGTATTGCCCGGCAGGAGGTCGGAGCCCTGACTGTCGCGGTCGTCACAAAGCCGTTTCTCTTCGAAGGCAAGCGGAGAATGCGGCAAGCTGAGGAAGGGATTGAGCTGCTAGGCCGGGAAGTTGACACACTCATCATAGTTCCGAACCAGCGTCTACTTTCTCTCAAGAAAGATATCTCTTTCCTGGATGCCTTCCGCAAAGCGGACGACGTCCTCCTTCAGGGCGTGCGCGGTATCTCTGATCTGGTGACTGTCAACGGCCTCATCAATCTTGATTTCGCCGACGTGAAGACCATCATGTGCGAGAAGGGCGTGGCACTGCTCGGCAGCGGCTCGGCCATCGGAGAGAGCCGTGTTGAGGAAGCCGCACGCATGGCGATCAACAGCCCCCTCCTCGAAGACGTGTCTATGGCTGGCGCAAGAGGGGTTCTGATCAATATTACCGGTTCGTCTTCCATGGGATTGGCCGAGATCAACGACGCAGTTTCCATTGTGCAAAACGAAGCTCATGACGAGGCCCATATCATCTTCGGCGCGGTCATCGACGAGGAGATGGGTGAAGCTGTGAGCGTAACAGTCATAGCTACCGGATTCGGCAGGGCAGAGAGCGTTCCATTCACGAGGAACGAACTGCTCACACCAAACCGGCCTGTGCCACTTCTCAAGGAACAATGCAGCGGCGAAAGGCCTGTCGCAAGAACGGTCATACCTCCGGAACCTCAAGATGCCAACTTGCCGGCCTTCATCCGAAAAAGCCGGAGGGAAAAGAACTGCCGACACCTCGGGCTGGTGGATACCTATCCCGTAGAGAGTGAGGAAGATCTGGATATCCCGACCTTTTTGCGCAAGCAGGCCGAATAAATTTGCTAATACGAATTCGCATTCAATGCAGCAAAATCGGGGGAGCCTTCTTACAAGAAGGGCCTCCCCGATTCTTCCTGTTCGCCCTCGGCGCGAATCCCTAAGGACCTGCCTGATGACCAGGCCGAGTGAAAAGGGAGCGATTCGTAAACCCAGGGGACCCACCATTCCCGTGGCAATCGTTTACCCGAACGTATATCGCGTAGGGATGGGAAACCTTGGGTTTCAATTCCTCTACCATTACCTGAACGCTCACCCTCGTTTTTCGGCAGAGCGCTTCTTCTGCCCTCATCCCCTACGGATTCAGAAAGCGCACGAACGCCCGCCAGCGTCAGAGGAGTCACATCGGACCCTCAGAGACTTTCGACTAATAGCCTTCAGCGTGCCCTTTGAAAACGATTACCCTGCAATACCGGCAGCTCTCCTAGCCGCAGGCATCCCCCCGTTTGAAAAGGACAGGAAGGCGTCGGACCCCCTCATAATTGCCGGTGGTGTATCGGTCTCCGTTAATCCGGAGCCGCTTGCCCCTTTTCTCGATCTGATTTTTATCGGTGAGGTCGAAGACGAAGGGGAGGAGAACGGCTTTTTCCCCAGATTGGCGGAGGTCTTGTCCTCGTCATCAAGGGGAATTCGGGATCGGAGAGGAATTCTCGATCAGTTTCGAGGCGTGCCCGGAGTTTATGTTCCGTCTGCTTATACCTTCGATTTTGGGGATAACGGTCTTATCCAGGCCGTTCGCGTGAAGCCCGGTTTTCCGGACAGAGTTATCGCGGTCAAACGGCCTTCAAAAGAGGGCCCCGTTCCGGTATCTGTACTCTTTTCGCCGGAGGCCGAATTCGGGGAAAGCCTGTTGGTCGAGACGAACCGCGGGTGCGGCAGAGGCTGTCGATTCTGTGCAGCGGGCTGGATTCATTTTCCGGTGCGTCATGCGGTGTTCGATCGATTCCGCCGAGATGTGGACGGGGCTATCGAGGCCGGAAGAACCGTGGGACTGATCGGCTCGGACCTTGCCGGGCATCCGGAACTGGAAGACATACTGGCGAGCATCGTAGACAGGGGAGGCAAGTTTTCCCTGTCCTCTATCAGGCCTGAAGGGCTTTCTCCCCGCGTCATTGAGCTTTTGGCCCGAACCGGACAAAAAACAGCTACGCTTGCGCCTGAAGTTGCTTCTCCCCGCCTGAAAAAGGTCATCGGGAAAGAGATTCCTGCCGACCGATTTTATGAACTCGTCCAGAGACTGGTCACGGGTGGGATTCCGAACCTACGCTTCTATTTCATGATCGGCCTGCCGACGGAAACCGACGATGATGTCGGTGCTCTGGTGGACTTTGTCCTTGAGTGCAAAAAAATATTTCTCGAAGCTTCAAGGCCGATGAAAAAAATTGGCAAAATAGGCGTTCAGGTGAACCCTTTCATACCCAAACCCTGGACACCATTTCAATGGGCTCCCATGGCCCTGTCAGGCATACTTCAGAAGCGAGTAAAAATCATTCAGGCCGGGCTGGGAAAAGAGGCGAACCTGGTGGTACGCGTCGAATCGATTCGACAGGCAGCGAGTCAGGGTGTGCTGTCTAGGGGTGACATGAGAGTTGCACGAGCTTTGCACCAAATTGCGAGCCAGAATGTGAGCCCTCAAGCCGCCTTCAAGAACCAGCATATTGAGCCGGACTTCTACTTGTACCGTGAACGCTCTTTCGATGAAATCTTCCCGTGGGATGTCACAGACCATGGAGTGAGAAAGGAGGCTCTTTGGCGTCTATTTGCCAGAGCAATGTCAGAGGGAAAAGGTTCAATCAATAGCCATGGCTCAACTCGATGAATTGATCCACCATCTCTTGGCCGGCAAAGACGTACAGAACCGCGGCAGCAGTGAGAAAAGGACCGAACGGAATGGGAGAAGACGAGGCCGTGCGCCTCAAGGCTATCCCGGCAAACGCGGCCAGGGAGCCTATGAAAGAGGCGAAGAACAGGACAAAGATCACTCCATAGGGGCCGAGAAAGGCTCCTATCATAGCCAAGAGCTTGATGTCCCCTCCTCCGAGCCCTTCAACACCCCGGATTTTCTGGTATACCACAGCCGGGAGGTAGAGAATCAGAGCCCCCAAGGCAAGGCCGATGAACGAGTCCTGCCAGGTGAGACCCGGCACGAGTCCTGACGTAACCGTCGCAAGGCCGATCACGGTTCCGTTGAGGGAAATAACATCCGGAATGATCATGTGATCCAGATCAATCCAGAACACGGCTACCATTGCCGCAGTGAAAATAAAGAAAACGCCGAAGGCTGAGGACAAGTCATATTTCAAGTATAGTCCGAGCGACATGCACGCGGCTGCGAATTCGATTAGCGGGTAACGGACCGAGATTCGTTCGCCGCAGTCCCTGCATCTTCCTAGCAGCACGAAATAACTAACGATGGGGATATTGTCATACCATCGGATCTCGCGTCGGCATGCGGGGCAATGGGAAGGAGGGTAGACAATCGACTGACCGACCGGCACGCGTGCGATCACAACATTGAGAAAACTGCCTACTATGGCTCCTAGTAAGAAGGACACCGCAGCCCAAAACAAGCTCACGTATAGCTCCATTAGTGGCCATCCCGTTGTAGCAACATGGAGATAGCCTCCAATCAACTTTTTTCGAGAGGTAATGTCAAGGCCGCCGAACACCGTTCCGCCCGACAATCCCGGCAAGGGCTACTTTACAGCCAAATTCAAGTGCCACCGCCGTTGCTTCATCCTGAGTAGGGACGATGACCACTATTCCCTGAAGAATTGTGTCTGAGAGCAGAAGGTTTCCTCGGAGCCTCCACTCTCTCTCTGCCGTCCAATCCCCCAAGGAACTACCTTGCGCCTGAAATAAATTCTGCAGATCCGCAGGCAGGTGCTTAAAATCTTCTTTTGAACCGTAAATTGCAGGTCCAGCTCCAAGTTCGGCAAGGGATTCCCGTGGAAACGCAATTCCGTAGGGCTCAAAAGACCACCGACATAATCCTTTCCTCCACCTGATAAGGGTGTCAAGCTCTGCAGGCAGGCACTCGGTAAAAGAAACTACGCCGCAAGTTCCTCGTGTCAAACGACTGCTCGCCCTGATCAGTCTTTCCTCAAGGATGTGCACGAGAGTGTCGAAAGCAGTGTGACAAGCGCCCTTGCTTCCGTCAATCAGTGACTGACAATATTGGGCAATTGTTTGGCCGGGCCAGGGGCCGGGCCGGGACCGAGTGTAATGAATGAGCCGGGGCAAATTGGTTTCGAGATCGTTAAGACCAACCAATGGGACTGGTTCTGACTTCGCTGCGCGCGACCGTACGGACCGCCGATCTGGTTGCAACATGTTTGCGCTGGTGTTTGCCGCGGGCACAGAGTCTTGGCCATTGGCGTCACCCTTTTTTGACCGTGTCCAGGGTGGCTTTTCGGACGAACAAGGCGGGTAGCCGATAATTCTGACCTTGCTTGTTACGGCAGTGTCGAGGATTTGTTGCATGTTGCCGCCATCCCGGACTTCAGCGACCAAAAGAGCAGACGGGAGCGCTGCCACCACGTGGTCCCTCTCTGCAAACCGGACACCTGAGTTAGGCCGGATTCCGGGAGGAAATGACGAAATAAACAGCGTGCGTTCGACGCGGAAGAGGTCGTGGTAGGCGGACAAGAAATCAAAAGCTGTCTTCTCGGATGCCATAGTGGGAAGCACATCGTCGCACACGACAACCGTGGGGGAGTCTTTTGACAGTCGGCTGACAACACAATACGGAATGTTTCCGTAGCTCGACACGATGGCGAAGCCATCTGCAATGGCAAGTCGAACCAACCTTTTTGTTTCCTGGAGCCACTTGTCATCGGGGGTAACACGTCGAGGCTTTCTGGAGTTCAAGACAGTCGCAGCCGGTAGCTGCAGTACGGACCTGTTCCCATGCGCGAAAAAGACCGGAGGCAAGTCGTGCATCCACGCCGCCGGTGCTTTGACGTCTTCACGAGTCATTACAAAGATCCCATCGTGAAGCCATTGGTCCGCTTTCTTAGAGGAGGCACGGACCGCGTCAGCCCTGAGGCGCCAACGAGCGCCCGCTGATACGCGGGCCTTCCGGACTGCGCTGGTCAAAGCTTCTGCAGCTTCTTTAAGGGAATGAATATCAAAGGCGGGAACGTGGGATATAATTGAAGAGCGAACGCGATGGTTCAAGTCCTTACGGGTGGAAAGGAGAGCAGCCGCGAATAGGGCCCCTGGAAGACACTCGGGAGTCAAGTTCTCAAAACTCACTTAACGGGTCATGGCCCCCCTGGAATACAAAGGTACGCCACCAGGCTCAAGTCTTGGCTGAAATGTCGTCTTCCTTCGAGTCGGGTTTCGGATCAATGAGGTTCCTCTTCCTGAAGTAAAAAAAGGAGTTGGTCCCTAGACCTGCCGTGAATTCAACGCCTTTCCTTCGACGTTGAACCGCGGCTGTCCTCATTCTCATCCTAAACCTCGGCTTAGTGTGCCTCACTCTGGTATCTCACCGCTGCAAGTTAATCTAGCTCAAAAAACCGTTCCACTTTCCCCTCCAAAACGTATACCGAACCGTCGGAATCATTGTACAGATCTATCTTTTCTGAAATATTGTATTTTCCGTCCATTAGCACCACTACGCGCCCTTTGGACTTCTGGAGTGCGCTCAACTCCTCTTCTGTCGCACTCCAGGGTATCTCATCCTGGTCCAGCACATAATTTCCGTTCCAGTTGGTATTGTAGGAAGTGTCTGTTTTCTTAAAAAGATCCTTTACCGTATGCCACCCCTCTGATTCCACAACAGGTAGCAGGTCCTCTTGAGTGCGAACCGGTATGACCAGAAGCAGTTTCTTAACAGGCTTTTTCAATCCAAACTCCGTAAGCTAAGTTGCAGGTTTATTTTTTGAGCACAAAAATCTCTAACACTCTTCAACCACCGATTTGAGTTTTCGGCCACGAGGGCTTTCAGGGCAACGTCAATGAAAGGGTCTGATTGGCCTTGCCAAGAGCAGGCAACTCTCGCCCATCAAAACGGAGACGTATACCACCTGCGTTACCGGTCTGCAGATGAAAACCCGTCTTCGCAGTAAAAATCTGGATATCACCGGGGGCCATCACTAGCTCCTCAGCGGGACCACCGTCTGGCTCTATTCGGAGCCACGTATTAGCCCGAGCTTTGATTTCCAGAATTCTTTTTCCCGCCTGCGTACGGGCTGGCTCGGTGAACGTTGCAGCGTCCTGCGATTCGTCCGAATGAACCCGGGCCGAGGAAGGGCCGTGTCCGGACGGTTGCACCGTCTTGACGGACGGCTGTGGCCCTTTGGTACCGGTGTCCCACCAGAAGATGCGACTCACGCCCGTCAGCAGTATGATGGTGATAGATACCACACCTGCTGCTGTGAGGGCCAGCGTAAACCACGAACTGTTAATAAACGAACCGCCAGGAGCCTTTTGGTGGAAAACCGGATGTTCCTCTTCCTCATAGTCCGGCAACTCCCCTTCCTTGACGAACTCGTCAAAACGCCCGATGCTTTCGTCAGCGTTCAAGCCCAGTTCCTGGACGTAGGAACGAATGAAACCTTTCACAAAGACGCGAGGCGGCAATAGGTCATAGCGGTCCTGTTCGAGAAACTCCAGATTTGTCACAGCAATCTTGGTGTTCTCAGCGATCTCTTGGAGACTTTTGCCAGCTTCTTCTCGGAGATCTTTGAGGTATTGTCCAAAGGATTCCATGAGTTGAATAAAACCGCCAGATCTTAGTCGGCTCGGCGACTTTGCACTTGTCACCCGAGCGGGTCTATGTGAAATTCGTTACAGTTTCCCTTCAAGAACCGAGCATTCCGATTTGGGGGAGTTTCGACCCCTTTGCGGCTAAGCATTGAGACAACAGGACTCTAAATTTCGATTATCACTCCACGCACGGATGATCAAGAGTTTATTGCCGGAAGACGCAACTCATTTATCATGAAGATTTTTTTGCAAAAGTTGGAACGCTTTCCCACTGCATTCGCTCTGGTCTTCCTAAGCGCGGGAATATGCTTTGCAAGGCAGGTGGATGGAACTGACATAGTATCTTGGTCGAGGCAAGCCCTGATCCCTGTTCTTGGGCTTTTGCTCCTGGCGTTAAAGCGGGGGGAAAAGATTTTTCTTGGGATCGTGGCATCGCTCCTGTTCTTTTTGTTGGGATTTCACCTTGCGAATAATCAACTCTGTCTTGGCCGCGATTTTCAGCCGTCAGGCGTCAAACATGTGGTCCATGCCACGGTTTCAAAAATGTGGGCCTCTGGACAGGGATTCCGCGTATTTATCGTAGAATCGGGGTTTGACGTCACCGCGAGGACCCCCTTGCCGGGAGACGGCAGACTGTTTCTCAGAGAGAACCCTGTTTCGTTGTGCGCAGGCGATCGTATCGCGTTTTATTCCCGCATCAGAAAACCAATTAATAGGGGCAACCCCGGTGAATATGATTGGGAAATCGACTGCAAAAGCAACGGAATCCAATGGCTCGTCGCAACACAGGGCCAAGATTCGGTTCTTTTGTTGCACAGGGGATCGAGATTTCGTCCTGCTGCGATCTTGTTCCAATTCCGAGAGGCGATGGATCGGTTCCTGGAAACATATTCAGGACGTTTCCTGGAAACATACTTAGCCCCATTCCTGAGAAACGATTCTACCGCGCAGGTGCGCGGGTTCCTCAAAGGCATTATTCTGGGAGACCTTGGAGAGGTAGATCCCGCCCTTTACAAGAGCTTCGCCGATTCAGGACTGATTCACGTGCTCTCGGCCTCCGGAGTACATGTGGCAATCGTGGTCCTGCTGTCGCTGTTTGTAGTCCGCTGTATTATTCGAATCACGCCTAGAATTCTCCTGTGGATACCTCGCAGAAAACTTGGGGCGCTGGCATCCGTGCCGGCTATGATTGTCTACTGCTTATTGGTGGAGGCCCGCGTTCCGGCTATACGGTCCACACTCATGGGCCTGGTAATCGCCGGTGCCTTGATGTCGGGAAGAAAATGGAACTCGTTCAATTCGCTTGCCTTGGCAGCTCTGCTCGTGCTCTTGCTTTATCCTCTTTCGGTTTTTACACCAAGCTTTCAGCTTTCATTCGCTGCAGTGGCCGGAATATTCTTCGTTGTTCCTCATTTGACCAAAGTTCTGTTTCCCGCTCCAGCTCAAAATGGCGACGCACAGGGTATCGTCGCAGCGAAAAACGAATCGATGGAGCGAGTGAAAAGGGCCATGCGGCCATTTGCGGCTGTCGCTTTCACTTCTTTGGCCGCAACCTTGGCGGTCACCCCCTTGATTTTGCAGAATTTCCATTCGTTTCCTGTTTACACTATGTTTGCCAACCTTTTGACCGACTTGATCTTGACGGTCGCCCTTTCCCTGGGCCTAGTCGCAGCAGTCCTGGGAACGGGTCTTCCCAGCCTCTCAGCTTGGCTGTTGGCTCCCGCCGAAGTATGCACATGGCTCGTAATTGAGGTGTCTTCGTTCTTTGCTAATTTGCCTTTCAGCACCATTCGGCTCAGGCACATGGGGATCGCGGAGTTCTTGCTCGTCACTGGTGCAGCGCTCTCTCTCTTATGGTATTTGCGAAATCCGACCCTCAGACGATTTCTGTCAGCCGGCGCGCTGGCACTGGCAACCTTTGTTGTCCTCTGGTTAGGATCGAGCGTTCACAATGCGTTAAGAGTGGTTTTCCTCAATGTGGGCAAAGGAGATGCCGCGCTGGTCTATTCCGCGGGTTCCCGAGGTCTGCTCATAGACGGGGGAATCAAGACGCAATACTTCGACACAGGACAGGCCATTTTAATGCCGTTCCTGTACTGGGCAGGGGCACGATCACTCGATGGTATTCTGATCACCCATCCGCACATGGATCACATGGGAGGAATATTGTCGGTGATCGCTCAAGTCCCACCATCTTGTGTCTGGTGGAATCCAATTGAAGGCAACTATTCGCACCTTGAAAAAATATTTACCGTGGGCCGCTCCAAAAGATCTGCCATTCTCGCAGCCGACAGAACGCGTGAACCTATCCAGTTGGGTGCTGCCACACTAAGATTTCTGAATCGTCCTCACCCGGTTATCAGCCTGAACAATGCGCATAGGGACGAGAATAATTCTTCAGCACTGTGTCGAGTGGATTATGGAACGGTCTCCTTCCTTTTTACCGGGGATCTCGAACGCGAAGGAGAAGACGAGCTTCTGATCGCGGGTGTTCCATTGAGGGCAACTGTGCTGAAAGTGGGTCATCACGGCGGCAAGAATGGAACGACGAGACGTTTTCTTGAGGCGATCCAGCCTAAGATCGCTGTTATCCCGGCAGAATGTCCGCCGTCCGGGGGGTTGCCAAATCGTCGTGTGCTCGAAAGGCTTGAATCAGCCGGCGTCGAGATTTTCTGGACCGGTAAAGACGGAGCGGTGACGATTGAGACCGATGGAATGAGGGTCTCTGCAACAACGGGGCGAAGCAAAAAGGTGAGCCTGATGGATTCGGACAACTCAGCCAGGTAGAAGTGGGCCGAACTGCGGTACTCGTTGAGTACAATTCCAGGCGCTTTTTCAATAAGCTCCTGGGATATCGAGTCCCTCAGCAGCGGCGGCACTCTTAATGCTCCGAGACAACTTGACGACGAGTCGTCTCAAAAGGCCTTGAATGAATCGCATTTGGCCGTTGCCACATCTAAATTATAAAGTCCGGTGGCGCGGGGCCGCTGCTGCTGAAGGCTGGCTCAACTCACGACAGCTTGACATGAGGCGTCGAAAGTATAATAGAGAATGCTGGACCGATGCCGGTTCAATTGAGCGATACACGCGAGAGTGGCGGAATTTGGCAGACGCACCGGACTTAGGATCCGGCGGGGCAACCCATGGGGGTTCGAGTCCCCCCTCTCGCACCAATGTCAAGCCACATCCTCTTACAGGCCTTACAAGGAATGGTGGGAGAATTAACATGATTAGAAAGCTTGCTATTATATTGCTTTTGAGCACGCTGTTTGCGGCTTCAATTCAGTCATATTGTTCAGCCCAGTACTATGGGCCCGGCTATTACTATCCGCCAAGTACTCCGCCTCCCGCCTACTATAATCCGTATGTTGTCCCTCATGGTCCGCTTCCGTTGCCACCTTCTTACTATCGCGTGGCGCCGAACCCTTACACGTTCTGGAGGTGGGACCAGCAAAACAGGTATGCAGACTACCAGAAGCTTTTGCGAAGTCCGCTCAATAAGGAAAGCGACCTGGACTACATGTTGAGGACGTACTGATCGCCTCAACAAACGTGCTCCGTGCCCATGTGCGGGTTGGCCGACAAGGTGGCTTGAAAGGAATTTTCATGGGCCAGGCAGACATAGCCGGTATTGTCAGCACTCAACGAGCTTTCTTCAATACGGGGAAAACCAAAGATGTTTCGTTCAGAATCGCACAATTAGCGCTGTTGCGAAAAATCATTGATGATAATGAGGATGCAATTTGCGAAGCCCTAAAACTTGACATGAACAAACCAAAATTTGAGGCCTATGTCGGCGAGATAGCAATGACCACTAATGAAATTGACTATGCCATCCGACACCTGAAATCGTGGGCCAGACCGAAAAGGGTAATGACGCCGTTGGTTCATTTTCCGGCCAAGAGTTACATCTATTCTGAACCTCTTGGAGTGGTCCTGATCATTGGTACATGGAACTATCCGATACAGCTAATCTTGTGTCCCCTCGTAGGGGCTATGGCGGCCGGCAACTGTTCGATACTGAAGCCCTCCAGAATGGCGCCGCACACCTCTGATCTTATTGCACGCATCATGAGAGAAAACTTCGCCCCCGAACTGATAGCTGTTGTTCAAGGCGGGTCAGAGGCCGTGAAAACACTTCAGGAAAGCCAGTTGGATCACATTTTTTTCACCGGAGGGACGTCAGTCGGCAGGATAATTGCTGAATCAGCGGGGAGAAAGCTTACACCTGTCACGCTGGAATTGGGAGGCAAAAGCCCTTGCCTCGTGGACCGAGAAGTCCACTTGGACTATGCCGCACGGAGAATAACCTGGGGAAAATTCTTCAACGCCGGCCAGACCTGTGTAGCCCCTGATTACTTGATGGTGCATACAAGCAAGAAAAAAGAACTCCTGGAGAGAATTGGAGGCTGCATAGGGGAGTTTTATGGCGAAGACCCGCATAAGAGTCCGGATTATGCCAGAATTATCAATGACAAGCATTTTGACAGGCTTTCCGGACTGCTGGACGAAGGTGACCTCATCATCGGAGGTAAAACGAATTCGGCTGATAAATATATTGCCCCGACCGTCATAGACAATGTTTCCTGGGACCACAAAATTATGCAGGAAGAGATATTCGGCCCTCTGCTCCCGGTCATCGAGTATGACGAGTTGGCTCAGGCCGTTTCCACGATAAACCGTCACCCCAAGCCACTTTCTTTTTATTTTTTTTCAACCAACAAGGGAACGCAGGAGCGGATTTTGAGGGAAACCACTTCTGGAGGCTGCACCATCAATGACACTATAGTTCACCTTTCCACTAACACTTTACCATTCGGCGGCGTTGGTGACAGCGGGTTCGGCAAGTATCACGGCCAAGCAAGCTTCGATATTTTTTCCAACAAAAAAAGTGTACTTTACCGTTCATTTTTATTTGATACGAAAATACGATATGCCCCGTACGGAAACAAGCTGCCCTGGGTCAAGAAGCTGTTACGATACTTCGGATGACGGATTTTTCACTTACCCTTGCAGCAGAATTTTGGGGCTCTTATAATAGAATTTGTAACCCGACAGCCACCGGCCGGCTCTCCTCTTTCGTTAACTAAGGGCCGCAAATGCTGTCAGATTTATCTGTGAATTGTACTGTGATCGTATACATCCGGGCCTTTTGGCAAAACTGATAACGGAGCCGTTCATTCTTGATCTGAGGAGGTACTCGATGCCCGAATTTTCAAACGCCTTTTCCGGTTTAGCCAATGATCGCAAGATTACTCATTCGGAATTAGTCCGCGCTATCCGGTTCATGATAGCTGCAGAATATGAGGCGGTCCAGCTCTACGAGCAGCTTGCGGAATCTACAGACCATGAATTGGCGAAGAAGGTCTTGTATGACATCGCCCAAGAGGAAGTGGTCCACGCTGGGGAGTTTCTTCGCCTCCTAAGAGAGCTGAATCCCGGCGAGGAGAATTATTACGCGGAGGGCCGTGAAGAAGTGGAAGAGATGATACGGGAGTCGAAAAAATAACCGTTTGGTTGTCCGCCGTAATTTGAAATCCCCAGATCGCCGCTGCGCCAGGCACGGTTCTGCGGTTTGAGTCCCGTTCTTTTGTTCTGTGAAAAGGAGCACGCTGATGGAGTCGTATTATGATCCCAAAGACCTGCCGAAGTTTAATGAAATAGCTCAGGATGTGCCCGAACTGGCAAAGAAGTTCTTTGACTACTATGCCGCGGTTTTTGAGGAAGGAGAGCTAACGGAAAGGGAAAAGGCCCTTATAGCCCTGGCCGTGGCACACACCATTCAATGTCCGTACTGCATTGACGCGTACACTCAGGCGTGCCTGGAAAAAGGTTCGAACTTGAGCGAGATGACGGAAGCCCTACACGTGGCTGTGGCTATTCGTGGCGGGGCATCCCTTGTTCACGGTATTCAAATGCGCAATGTTGTGGCAAAAATTTCTTTGTAGATCAGGGTCCTGCGAACAACAGAGAATTAGTGTCAGTCAAAAAAGAGTTCGGAAATGACCGCAAAGCTTGTGGCGAAGACCGTGTCAAGGAACGTTTCAGGAGCAACAGATCCCTTTGCTGTCACGCTCCAGCGGCACGGGCTGGAACTCAATCGCGGCCGGGCCACGACTTTGCAAGTAAATGTGGGCCGTCTCTGTAACCAAGTTTGTAAACACTGCCATCTGGACGCCGGTCCTACACGCAGCGAGATCATGACCCGGGAGACCGTCAAAGATGTCCTGGCTTTTGCTCGGCGGGCGTCGTTTCAGGTTGTAGACATCACTGGCGGAGCCCCTGAATTAAACCCGAACTTGGTTGATATGATTGAGTGGTTCGCGGGCTGCGCTCCGCGGATTATTGTCCGATCCAATCTCACCAGTCTGGCTGACGGAGAGCGCCAGTTGCTCATGGAGGTGTGCAAAAGCCGGGAGGTGGCGATTGTGGCATCTCTTCCGGCCTTGAATTCCTCACAGGCGGAAGCACAGCGAGGAAAAGGAGTTTTTGACAAAAGCTTATCTGTCTTGCGGAAGCTCAATTCAATCGGATACGGTATACCCGGAGCAGGACTTGAACTTAGCTTGGTTTCAAATCCTGCGGGCGCATTCCTTCCGCTCGCCCAGGATAGGGCTGAAAAGAAGTTCCGGCTTGATCTGCAGAGAAAATGGGGGATAGTCTTTAACAACTTTTATGCATTCGCAAATGTGCCACTAGGCAGGTTTCGCAAATGGCTGATCGAATCCGGCAATTTCGACACATACATGCAAAAGCTGGCCTCGAATTTCAATCCTTGTACCGTTGAGGGGCTCATGTGCAGGAGCCTGGTGTCCGTCTCTTGGGACGGTTATGTGTACGACTGTGATTTCAACCAGGCCGTGGATGTCCCTGCGGCTAACGTGAAGTTGCACGTTTCTGAATTGAACTCACCCCCGGCACCGGGCGCGCCTATTGCGGTTTCAGATCATTGCTATGCGTGTACCGCGGGCAGCGGCTTCACATGAGCGGGAGCAATCTCCACCTGAGTTCAGGTTCAGACTCGTAACTCGAATATGATGGGCGTGCAGGACGGGACCGCGTATGCAAGACAAGAAAAAATCATCAAGAGCTGTGGTCCTTCTCTCCGGTGGAATTGACTCGACCACGTGCCTAGCGATGGCCCGGGCAGAAGGATTCGAGTGCCATGCCCTTAGCTACTACTACCAGCAACGCCACCACATTGAAATGCAAGCCGCACGAAGGGTAGCGGAAGCACACGGAGTGGCTGAGCACCTTATATTGGAACTCCCGTTTGGACGGATCGGCGGGTCCGCGCTGACCTCCGACCTTGAGGTCCCCAAGAGCCCTAGCGTGGACGCAATCTTGCCTGGCATTCCAATAACCTACGTGCCGGCTCGTAATACCATATTTCTCTCATTTGCGTTGGGGTGGGCCGAAGTCCTTGACGCTGGTGACATCTTCATAGGGGTGAATGCCCTGGACTACTCCGGTTATCCAGATTGCAGGCCGGAATTTATTGATGCTTTTGAAAAAATGGCAAATCTGGCCATCAAGAAGACAGTTGAAGGTACCATGCAGATTCGTATTCACACGCCTTTGATTAGAATGACAAAAGGTCAGATTATTCGAGAAGGCCTAAGACTGGGGACAGATTATAGCATTACGCATTCTTGCTATGACCCCGGTCCTGAAGGAACAGCCTGCGGCCACTGCGACAGTTGTCTGCTTCGGAAAAAAGGTTTTTTAGAGGCGGGAGTTCCGGACCCTACAATCTATACCACCGATACTCCGTATCATCACCCGTAAGCCTGACCGCGGATCAGATATCAAGCACGCTGGTGTCCACGCTCTTGGAGAGACGATGGCGAATCGTCTCAATCGAAGAGCCGACATAGAGATTAATGGCGGGCACAGGGGTGTGAAGGGCTGCCAGGAAAGTCTGATTCTTGCAATGAAGTAGAACCAGCCTGGCCTTTCGTACTGTTTGCGTTGTTTCCGTGTCAAAATTTGCGGTAAAGGCTCGCTGTTCCAGGTATGCGGCCCATCCGTGACTAGAGATGAAGTCGAGTGCTTCCTGTCTTTTTTGCTTGGACTCTTCCTTGCTAACTCCTACGTTGGGCAACATCTCGACTGGGCCGCGAAAGAGTAGCTGCTCTACGACAAAAGAATATTTTCTTCCGTGCAGATTCACCTTAAACTGGGCCCCCTTGATTTGCTCTCTGTTGGCGGAAAAAAGTTGCAGCGCCCAGGGGTGGTTTCTTTCGGGCTCCGTAATAACGTATGTTTCAACATTATTGGATCTGCCAACGTCGCGCAGGCCTTCACCAGCATTCAGACTTTCCGCTGGTGGGGCAGGTGCTAAACGGTGTGCCTTCCATAACTTGAAATCTTCCCTTGTAAAAAGTCCTTTCCGAATCAATTGTTTCAGGAGGGACTCAAATTGCGTCATCGTAAGATCGTACTTGTGCAAAAAGCCCTTGGTGCGCATTCCGCCGTGCAGATCTTTGAGAACCTCCTCGACGCTCAGCTTCGCAGGAGATTCTGTCCTGGGGGGGGCTATACCTGCTTCAAATTCTTCGCTAGGATCGTCTGGCGATTTCATGTGATAAAACCGGAGCGGCGGTCTGAAGCACAGTTTGGCACAATGTAGTAGCCAATTACTTTAGCAAAGAGTTCCATAGGCACCATTGGCCGCCGCAGTCTCTGACACTATTGATACCCAAGCCTGGTTTCCTTCGGTCTGGTGCCGCGCGGGTGAACAGCGCCGCAAAAAAGGACTGAGGCCGAGAGAACCACAAACTCGTGCCCACCGTTGGGTAGGCGCACTGTTGGGAACTCGGTCGTGGCAAACATCACTTTCAAAACCAATCAGCACTCGATCAGCCTTTAGATCTCCCTGACGAACGCGCAGTCCGAAATTCCCGATAGTATTTTACCGTTGTTTCCAAGTACATTGAAGCACAAAATTCGTCCAGCGGGTATAAACATAAGTCCTGAAGGCTCGAACAAAAAAAGGATGACGACCGGCGTCGGGAAATCCTGAGAGGCTTCCCTGGTTGGCTTCATCCATGTAGATGCAATCCGCACTAAAACCCTGGTCAGCACTATTTTTTTCACTTTACGACACTTACCTTATATGAGAAACTTTCTTTGAATGGGGGTTTTTGCCATACAGACTAGGTTGCCGGAGACGCATTCAGGCAGGTAAGAAGGTGCCCCATCTTGGCTCGCTCTGAGAAGGATGATAGTGCTTGGGCGTGAATGCGTGAGGATTGGTAGCTCAACGGTTACTGAAAACTTCTGAGGAGTCAAGAAAAGGTAAGTGACCTGAGGCAAGACAAATCGCAAGAGTGTTCACTCAATTTTCCTAAAGGTCTAAAGCGCGGTGGATGGCCAATCGCAAAAGAGGCGGGAGTAATGAAAAAATACTTCGAGGATAATTTGGCCGCGGTGGGACGCACCCCCCTTGTAAAGCTAAACAAGATCATTGGACCGACCGAAGCCATCGTCTTGGCCAAAATAGAAGGCCGTAACCCAGCCTTTTCAGTGAAGGACCGCATCGGGGTATCCATGATCCAGGATGCTGAAGAGAAGGGCCTTCTTCGCGAGGGAGTTGAGATCATAGAGCCCACCAGCGGGAACACCGGGATTTCTCTGGCATACGTGTGTGCGTTCAGAGGCTATCCCCTTACTCTCACAATGCCGGACACAATGAGCATTGAGAGACGTAAGGTCCTGAAGATGTTTGGAGCGAACCTGATTCTCACCGAAGGTGCCAAAGGGATGAGAGGGGCGGTAACAAAAGCTGAGGAACTGCTGGCAGCGTCGCCCGAAAAGTATTTTATGCCCCAGCAATTCAAGAACCCGGCGAATCCGAAAATCCACGAACTCACGACAGGACGTGAGATCTGGGAAGACACTGATGGAGAGATAGACGTTTTCGTCAGTGGAGTGGGAACAGGCGGGACCATTACGGGCGTCTCGCGTTTCATCAAGGGCCGAAAAGGCAAGAAGATTCATTCCGTTGCAGTGGAACCTGCGGAAAGTCCTGTAATAACGCATACTTTGCAGGGAAAAGAACCGATGCCGGGACCTCATAAGATTCAAGGCATCGGAGCAGGGTTTATTCCCGATGTTCTGGATTTGGGATTAATTGACGAGGTTCAGCAAGTGACCAGTGACGAGTCCTTGTCCTTCGCCCGGCTACTGGCACGGCGAGAAGGGATTTTGAGTGGAATATCTTCTGGAGCTGCCGTGGTTGCAGCTATTCGCGTGGCCCAGAGAGAGGAATTCAGGAAAAAAACCATTGTGGTGATGTTGCCGAGCGCTGGAGAAAGGTACATTAGTTCAGCCCTCTTTGAAGGGATATTCGGGTAAACCGCCTATCAAGACGGACTGGATGAGCCGTTTTGGAAGAGCATCAAGGGAAACCTCAGTCCGGCTCACGAATAGAAATATCAGCGTAAAAATAGGGGTAAGGGTATGAGCAAGAGGGAAGACTGCATTTTCTGCAAAATTGTTGCCGGCGAGATACCTTGTACCAGGGTTTTCGAGGATGACTCAATGTTGGCGTTCATGGACATCAGTCCCTTGAACAAAGGCCATTTGTTGATTGTTCCCAAGGAGCATTTCGAGAATATCTTCGAGATTGATCCTCAAGTGTACGGACACCTGGCCTCGGCTGTCTGCAGGCTATCCAAGGCCATTGGAGCCAGCCTGGCCCCGGACGGATTGAATGTACTGCAACTCAACGGTAAGGCAGCGAACCAAGTGGTCCCTCACCTTCATATACACGTAGTTCCCAGGTGGAAAGGGGACGGCTTGACCATATCTGCATGGGAACCCGTGATGGGCGTGAAGGAGGAGATCTCAAGGAACGCCGAGTTGATCAAGTCCAAACTGTGAATGTCTGAAATTAATCCGCGTCCGCACAAAGCCCGCGGCCCGTGGATGATTCCCGCATACGGCAACGGATACAGCGGGCCGTCACCTGCAAGGAGAAAATAATCCAGGGGAACGCCCAGTTTGCCGGCATGTCCTGGGACATGCCAAACGGGGCGCTTGGCCACGCGAAGTGCCGGGCTTGGAGAATCGGGAGACATCGCAGTCTCAATATATTGGCTCGCCTGGACAATTTGTTCTTAATATTCCCTCTGAAAAATGGTAAATGCGGATTGCAGAGACGCACGCGGCGTGAGGTCCTGCAAGGAACACCGACCATTATTCGGCCTTGGAACAGGTCGGAATCTGTTCGGCGAGAAGATCATGTCATAGCTCGTTTTTATTTCTTCCCGAGTATGTCAGAAACAGCCAAAAATAAAGAAGACAGCGACACGGGCACTTTTAAGACTAAGGCGCCTTCAGATTTCCTGAACTACTTTGGTAGGGATCGTTGGATACATCAGCGGTTGCGAGAAAAACGGACCACCCTGATATCCGCAATCTTTCCACCCTTCGTACGCGTGGGTCTGGTTCCGGACACGATCTCGTACATAGGGATCTCTTTCCTTACCGGAGTTGTGCTCTATTTTGTGCGAAGGCCTATGGTGGCGGTCATTTTCCTGGCCGGCCACGTGATCTTCGATGGGCTGGATGGGGCCTTCGCGCGCCATACAGGCAAGGCGTCACAGTCCGGGGCATTCACTGATCTGGTTTGCGATCAGTTGGGAATGGTTGTGGTGGCTCTCGCGGCGATTTTTCATCACATGGTATACCCAGTGCTGGGCGCTGTCTACATCGCTCTTTACCTGATTGTGGTCGTGTTCGGTGTGATCATCAATGTCATGGGACTGGGGACGCGAATCACAATCACCAGCAAATACTTCTTGTATTTGGTCTACGCAATCTGGGCGGGATATGAAATTAATCTTTTCCCGCTGCTCATGTCCTTCTTTTCGGTGGTCATGGCCGTGGAAGTGACCGTAGGGTATTTGCGTCTCAAAGGGGGAATCAGAAGAAAATTCGACACCGACGTGCGATTCACACGAGGTGACCCTTACTCCGGGAAGCTCAATTATGCGCTGAACGTTGCCGTTCCCATTACAGTTTTGGCGGCAATCCTCATCGGTGCGAATTGGATCCCCCTTCGGGCCATGGTAGAGCAACCAAAGCTTCGCGTCTCGTGGAGCCAAGGACCCTCAATCATTCCTGAAAATGAAGTCGGCAAAATTTTAGGATTGGGAGTGCGTGACAAGAAATTTCTGGTCCTAATGCGCGATCAGGACGAAAACCAACAAATCAAGCAGCTTCCGGTCCAGCCTGGAGAGCCTCAAGAATCCTTTATGGTGCCGTCCTATATTTCACCCGCAGTTAGTACCTTTCCAGTTGATGAGAACGTCCTTTTATTTGCGGACAGCACGACGCGCCTGTTGATGGGAGTCGATCTCAATGCCTCATTTGCCGCAAAGACCGCAGTGATAGTACTGACTCTGCCTCTGGAATATCTTCGCGTCACAGCGATTGCCACGGGCAAGTGGAACGGGAAGAGGGTGTGGCTGGCGGCTAACTACCTCTATACCAGGAAAACGTACGTGATTGACCCGCACGAGGCATTCAAGAAAGGCAACCTGCTCGGCGGAGTAGTTGCTTCTTATACGAATGGAGGGTACCCTTGTGGAATGACCCTCGAAGATGGCATGGTCATCGACTTCAACAAATCACCGTTTCAAGGACTCATCTATGTGGCCTCTCTCAAGAAAATGGTCGCAGGAGCCAACCTTTTGGACGTCGGGAAAACATCTTTTGCTCCGCCTGAAGTTGATGCAATCGGCCCGGTGGTCGAGGGAGAGGATCTAGTCATGCTCTCAAAGGACGGAACAGTATACCGGCTGCCCATGAAGGCCTTTCTACAGAAGCCCACTGGGGATTTGAAGTAAGGTGGGTCTTCGGAGCATCGCGTCAATATCACGCCGCCCGTTGGAACTGAACTTCTTTCGGCACTACGACATATCCCGAGGTCATTGGTCCGGACCGTGCGAGGGCGCCGCTGTGTTGCCTCGTCCCGAGTGTGTGACACATTTGATTATTAGGTTGTTGGAGTCGCCTGGAGCCTTTTTATGGACCATATAAGAAACTTCTGCATCATCGCTCACATTGATCACGGGAAATCTACCCTGGCGGATCGACTCCTGCAGTTGACAGGGGTAGTGGGGGATCATGAATTCCGTGAGCAGATGCTCGATACAATGGATATCGAGAGAGAACGCGGGATTACCATCAAAAGCCAGACAGTTGCTCTTCCCTATCAAGCGGCGGACGGAAAAGACTATATCCTCAATCTGATCGACACCCCTGGGCATGCGGACTTTTCTTACGAAGTTTCCCGCGCTCTGGTTTCTTGCGAGGGGGCCCTACTGGTTATCGACGCCTGCCAAGGGATCCAGGCGCAGACGCTGGCGAACTTCTACATGGCTCTTGAGCAGGAACTGGAGATAATTCCGGTTATAAACAAGATCGATCTCCCTTCTGCGGATGTGGACCGAGTCAAGGTTCAGATAGAGAAGGACCTCGGCATTGATGCCAATACAGCGGTTGCAATTTCGGCCAAGGAAGGGATAGGGATAGACCAGGTCCTCGAAGCAGTGGTCCACAGAATTCCTCACCCCACGGGTGACCCCAGTGCGCCATTGAAGGCGCTGACCTTTGACTCTCACTGGGACCCCTATCGCGGGACCATAGTCCACCTGAGACTCTTTGACGGTGAGATCAAGCCGGGAGACGTCATTCGATTCTGGTCCAACGGGGCTACCTACCGGGTCGAAGAAACGGGGGTTTTTTTGATCGACCGGACCCCCCGCAAATGCATTCGTGCCGGCGAGGTGGGGTACATTATCGCCGGAATCAAGACCGTGAGTGATACGAGAATCGGTGACACGGTCACGCTTGACAATCGCCCATGCCTGGAGCCGCTGAAGGGATTCAAGGTCGTCAAACCGGTGGTGTTCTCTTCTTTGTATCCAATATCTTCAGACGATTACGAGGAATTAGCCAGTTCCCTGGAAAAACTGACGCTCAATGACGCATCCCTCACATTCGAGAAAGACCATTCCACGGCCTTGGGACATGGCTTCAGATGCGGGTTCCTGGGGTTGCTA
This sequence comes from Desulfomonilaceae bacterium, assembly GCA_052146735.1. Classification (GTDB taxonomy): domain Bacteria; phylum Desulfobacterota; class Desulfomonilia; order Desulfomonilales; family Desulfomonilaceae; genus CAWBBA01. The sequence goes on from JBKQMK010000249.1 coordinate 44,287, forward strand.
CACCTGGAAATCGTGCAAGAGAGACTGGAACGGGAATTCAACGTTTCCATGATCCTGACAGCGCCTTCGGTCCAGTACCTGCTTGTTCTCAAGGACGGGACGGAAACGATCATCGACAATCCTGCCAAATATCCGGATCCGGTCTCAATCGATCAGTCCAAAGAGCCTTTTATCAGGGCTTCTCTGATCCTTCCCGAACAGTACCTCGGTAATGTTATCAGTCTGTGCATTGACCGTCGCGGAGTTCAGAAAGGCATTCATTATCTCGGCTCGAATCGTGTGGAACTCACGTTCGACTTGCCTCTGGCCGAAGTCCTCTTTGACTTCTACGACAAGCTCAAGTCTATCTCACGAGGGTACGCTTCCTTTGATTACGACTTTCTGGAGTACCGCCCAACCGAATTGGCCAAGGTGGACATACTGGTTGCAGGGGAAAAGGTGGACGCGCTCTCCATGCTTGTTCACAGAGATCGTGCTCAGCAGCGGGCTCGACGGTCCTGCGAACGGCTGAAAAAGGAGATCCCCAGACAGTTGTTCAAAGTGGCAATTCAAGGGGCCATCGGCGGCAAAATCATCTCCCGAGAAACGGTTTCGGCTCTGAGGAAAGACGTTACCGCCAAATGCTACGGCGGAGATATCACGCGCAAAAAGAAACTACTCGAGAAACAGAAAGAGGGTAAAAAGAGGATGAAGCAGGTTGGAAACGTGTCTATTCCGCAGTCCGCGTTTCTGGCCGTGCTCAAGTCCGAGGAAGATGAATGATCGCGGTTGACCCGCGGAGGGGAAAAGTCTCGTGACTCATACGCGGTCCCTTAGTCCTAAAAGAGCCACTTTATGAGGGCGCTCAGCACCAGGATGAGCACTGCGCAGAAAAGCACGTAAGGGCCGGCGTTCACTTCTTCCGCGATCTTCGCATCGGTGTGCCTTTCAGTACACCCGCCGGTACACCCGTCGCAAAGTCGCTGATCGCTTTCCATGGTTCACCTCCGCACTACCTCACTATCAGTTTACATCAATTATGCCCATTGTTCCACAACCCCTCAACCGGCAAACGTCTCTTTGGCAAGTTCCTGCCCGCGCTTCTTGGCTGCTCTTTTCCTACCGGTGCGCAGGCCGAGGTAGCAGATGCCCACGGCAACTCCCGGTATACAGACGTAATGCAAGAGTAAATACGGGATGCTCAGGGCTTGGGACCCGGCCAGGCCCCACATGAGGAGGAGCACGCACAGTAAAATCCCGGCCGGCAACTCCCACACTATTTCGGCAGGCGCCAAATTCCCCAGAATCCATCCTGTAAAGAAGTAGCCCGTAAAAGTAGTGGGAACGCCAAAGTACGCGGGGACCTGCAACCCCAGATATCCCAACACGCAAGCGATCAAAAGTGTGTCCACGAATCCCATGAAGAAGCCGAAGACAACGCTCGCTGCTACCCACTGAAATCTGGAAAATCGCCCTACAATGGGTTTTACATGTTCATCTGTGATCCCCATGAATCCTCTTGTTTGAGAAGGCATTCAAACGCGAAAACGGGAAAGCAAAGTAGATCGACAGACGCGCACCGGCGTGGATTGAACATTAGGGGTCGCGTATGGACTTAAGTCTGCTCTCAGAAAAGAGCAGGTCGCGTCAGACCTGATGGTAGGAGAAAGAACCGGCGGTGGGCCCTTAAAAACACTGTGCCGCCGTGACTGTGCCATAATACTCAGTGGGTTCGGTTATACAGCGACCGAACAACTGAAAGCAGCTTTTTCTATGCGGTATCTGTGCTTTCGCGATGGGTAGCCACTTGCATCGCTCCAGGCAAGGTTAACATAATTTTCCTCGAAACCGAGAACCACATAGTTTCCGTTGGGTAGTGTACAAGTAGAAAAGCGGTCACGGCCGAAAAGGCTGTATTCCGCCCGTAGACCGTCCAAGTGTATGATGTCTCCGATTTGCATAATCCCTCCGTTTCGCAACTAACTGGGTCCATAATCCCCAAAGCCGGTTATTGATTCACCGGCCGGCACCTAAAGCGACCAGCCCTTTGAGGATATGTCCGGACGTGGCTCACTATGATGTCGGATTTTGGAGCCTGCCTCGCGCCCCAGGACATATTCCCCTTGACTTAAATATAATTTATAAGTTAGTTTGAAAATTTTGTCTATAGGGAATTCTCCGAGAACGTTTCTGCACGCACGCTCCAACTCCATGCAAAAACCTCGGAACTCGCTCGTACCTTCATGCGCGTGCCCTCTTTCCAGCACTCTTATTCCTTTCAAATCGGATACCCGTAACGCTCGAAGTTCTTCGCCCACATCTTTCTCACCTTCTCGCGGTCTTCTTCACTCATATGGTAGGTATTCTTTTGGTAACCGCCTATCGATTGCATGTAGACTCTGAGGCGTTCTTCAAAAGTCTCAAAGCCCGCAAGTCCGAGCCCGTCGTACATTCCCCGTAGAGTTTTAATCGGTTCGGCTTCCAAATCTTCAAACTTCATCTCGTAGAGCGAGCCCGCAGGAATAAGTTCCCTGTCCCGTTCAAACAATGAGAACAGTTCAACGTACCAGGACAATATGAGCTCATCCACCAACTGGGGTTCGGGAATTTGGAGGTGAGCTGGGCCCAAACCGTCGCTCCAGAGCTTATGGGTAGACAGATAGACTCGGTAGGGGTCCCTTACGATGTGAACGAACTGAGCCTGCGGAAATATCTCCAGCAGCGTACTAACACGACCAAGATTCGGCGGCGACTTCAGCACGACTCTTCCCCGGTTCGCCACCATCAACTTTTTCACGAACAGAATGAGGGATTCTTTCCATCTCTCAAGGGCTTCTTTCGGAAGAAGCTTGGGGTCGATCTCGGAGTAGCCTTGGTCCCCAGTAACCGGAAACAGGAACTTCATGTAGGGCGACACCGTTGAGTGCGCAGCAAGGGCAAATTCATCTTCGTGTGGAGTGTGAGCGGAAAAGGCCATATTGTCCATGGGCCGTTTTTCTGGGGCGACCCAGTTGAAAAAGGTCGCTCCGACTCCGGTGAAAAGAAAGTGATGTGGAAAAAGACTCTGAAAAGCGGTTGGAGCGGTAAAATTCTTGTCCAAGCTCAAGAGATTGTGGAGGTGGGTTGTTCCGCTTCGCCAATGGCCCAGAATGAACAAAGGAGGGGGGTCGATCACGACACCTCGAATTTGGCGCGAGCTGAAGATGGTTTCGCATGCGCCGTAAATAGAATTGAGTACGCCTATGATCAACAGGTAAAACAGACGCTCCGCGCATTTAGTATCCACCCGAAAATCATTTCTCGCAAGGACTCGCAGCAAGTTTCCCAGGGTCATCCCGTGTATCACTTGGGGGCGCACTCCTGGTTTGAAAAACGATAAATCAAGACTAGTTAACAACACCAAACACCTCATGGCAGATTATTGTTTACTCCTCTATTTTAACCGGAATTCCTGTGCGGGCGCAAAGAGGTTGAGAGAAGCTCAAAATTGATTCCAGGAAAAACTAATTTGCCCGGTTTTCTTCTGCCTCAACGGGAAGGACCCTTGCAATGAGAAACCAATAATGTCAAAAGTGTTTCGGGACCATTACCTTTTGGACTGAAATCAATTCTTGCGGTAAATTTCGTTTGGAGGGTCCATAAAGGTGACGTGGGCAGCACAGAAAACTTGACGGGGCAAGGAGACTACACATGACCTTCATGGGCAGGGCATGGAAATTCGGTGACGACATCAATACCGATGAAATCATTCCCGCTCGCTATCTCAGTCTTACGGATCCGGTAAAACTGGCCGAACACGTTATGGAAGACGCAGATCCAGAGTTTCCAACCAAAGTAAAGCAGGGGGATGTCATCGTTGCGGGAAAAAACTTCGGATGCGGGTCTTCTAGAGAACATGCGCCTGTGGCGATAAAGGCCTCCGGGCTGGCCTGCGTGATTGCCAAGAGCTTTGCCCGAATTTTTTTCCGCAACTCATTCAACATGGGGCTTCTCATATTGGAATCTCCGTCCGCGGTGGAAGGTACGAGGGAAGGGGACCGGCTGGGAGTAGACCCGGACAACGGAATCATCCGAAACGTGACCACGGGCGAGAGCTTTAACGTGAGGCCCATTCCTCCTTTTATGAAAGAACTCCTACAACACGGGGGTCTGATTGCGCATATCAAGAATAGACGTGAACGGGAGCAGACCAAATAAACTGGTCAATGACCTGGAAACGTCACGGAGGATTTAAACAGTGCGCGTCTTGATGATTACGCCGGAAGTGACTCCCTTCGCCCAAACTGGCGGTTTGGGCGAAGTCATGTCAGCACTTCCCGGGGAACTTGCAGAATTGGGCGTGGAGGTGGATGTCTTCATGCCCAAGTATCGAGGAATTGATTGCGACAAGTATGGTTTGAAAGAAACAGGTTTGAAGATCACAGTAGATCTAAACGCTCGAAAGGTGCCTGCGGCATTGTGGGAATTCCAGGACAAAAGGCGCGCGCGGTACCTCTTTGTGAAATGCGACGAATACTTTGACAGGGAATATCTTTACGGCACACCGGAAGCGGACTACGAGGACAACGCAGAGAGATTCGTATTTCTGTGCAGGTCTGCAATCGAAATGAGCCTTGCTTCATCAGCTCACTATGATGTCTTCCATTCCCATGACTGGCAGTCCTCACTGGCCCCGGTGTATCTTCGAACGCTCTACGCGGGGGAGCAGCTCCTCGAAACCAGCGCCTCGGTTATGACTATCCATAATCTTGGATATCAAGGAATCTTCTGGCATCTCGACATGCCGCTGGTAGGGGTGGGCTGGGAGTTTTTCACGCCCAAGCACATGGAATTCCATGGCAAACTTAATTTCCTCAAGAGCGGCATCGTATTCGCTGACGAGGTGAATACGGTATCACCAGGATATCGTGACGAAATCCTGACGCCGGAGTTTGGCTTCGGCCTGGAAGGAATACTTCAGGAGAAGGGGCCGCACCTTTCAGGTATACTGAACGGTGTAGATTACAAAACCTGGAATCCAGAAACCGATCCTCTGATTGCAGCTAATTTCAGTTCGGAGGATTTCTCCGGCAAGGCGCTTTGTAAAGCCGATCTGCAGACAATATCTCATTTGCCGGTTCGGTCCGATGTTCCCGTGATAGGTATGGTGAGCCGTCTTTCAGATCAGAAAGGGATAGATATACTGGGCGGAGCAATACAATCACTCATGGAGCACGACCTTCAACTGGTCCTCCTTGGCACCGGCGAGACCAAGTACCAAGTGGCTTTCCGAGAGTTCGCCGAACGCTACCCGGACAAGACGGGCGTTTTCCTGAACTATGACTACGGCTTGGCACACAAGATATTCGCCGGTGCAGACGTGCTCCTGGTGCCGTCAAGGTACGAACCCTGCGGGCTCAACCAGCTATATGCGTTGAAGTACGGGACGGTCCCCATCGTGAGGGCTACTGGGGGCTTGACCGACACTGTCGAAGAATTCAACCGTGAAAAGGATTCAGGTACTGGCTTCAAGTTTAAGCAGCCGGTACCATTAGCGCTGGAAGAAACACTGTTTAGGGCTTTGGATCTCTTTATAAAAAGACCGGGGACGTGGCAAAGGTTGATGGTCCGGGGGATGACGCGAGATTTTTCATGGAAGCGCTCGGCCATGGAGTATATGAGACTCTATGAGAAGGCCATCGCCGACAGAAAGGGTTTTCTGAATCGTGCGACGCAACTGTAGTGCGCTGTGACAGTCAAGATCGGCCGTTCACGATGAAT
>JBKQMK010000250.1:0-5447 GCA_052146735.1 Desulfomonilaceae bacterium
AAGTCTTTTCATTACTTGAGGAAAGAGATTTCTTCCGAATGAAAGTCCGCAAGTCCGAAGTCAATGAGGATCACGTAGAAGAATTTATGGATAAAACCGTGGAGTGGCTCAGCACGAACCCACAAAAAGGTATTTTGATCGATTTCGACGGGGTGAAGTCCGTCTGCTCGGATTTTACCGTCGCTTTGACCCGGAACTATAGAGATATCAAGAGACGTGGTCTGAATGTACGATTCGTGAACGTAGATCCCAAGGTTGAACCTCACATAGACGTTACCATCATCACTGTGCTCAGGACCATTCCTGGCAAACCTGCCATTAGCGCCCGGCAATTGCTTGGTGATCTGGCAGACAATTTGTCCGACAAGGAGTTGATGAAGAAACATGGTCTTTCTCCAAGAGGATTGGACAGCCTGTTTAGAAAATTGCTTCGCAAGGGCCTGATCTTCCGTCGAGCGCTTGCCAGAAGAATGGGTGCGCCGACCAAGCAAATCAGCGTTATTCTCGAGACCAAAGATGCCAAAAAAGTCACCGTCGACGCATGGGAGGTGATGAAAAATCTGGTAAATGAAATGACCGATGCAGAGCTTATGCGTGAGTACAAACTCTCGCCACGCGGCCTGCAAAGTCTCTTCAGGAAGCTTTACAATAAAGGGTTCATTTCCAAGGCAACGTTTTTGAAACGAATGCGTTCCACGGGAAAGATCTCGTCTTCTCACCATTAGGCCCAGGAGAATTTACTCTGCCTGAAATCCACCGGATACTGACATCATTTACCAGAATTGTCCAACTTGGGGAAAATTAGGTCAAGAGATGAATGGGTCTCTGGGGGACAACCTACCGGCCTCTCATCCCGGGACACGTCCAGTGTATGAAAAAATGGTCATGTCCAAAATTCTTCCTCTACATCTGTGCAGTAGTGCTTTTTTTCAGCCACTGAATATAGTCTGAAACCTTCTGCTCAGGGTAATTGTTGACAAGCGCCACCTCATCATACTCGAACGACTGGACAGCCTGAGCAATTGGGCCGAGACCTACCTGTTCCGGTTCGCTTGGGGCACGGAGATCCGTGAAGCCAATCCAGCAGACGAGAGCTTTTGTCATGTTAAGACTACTATAAGAAATTTTGCGTTAACACAAGATTTCTTTTGTAGCTAGGAACGTGAGGCAGTCGGGTGCAATCGGCCTTTTCTTCTGCCCTCATCCCGATCTGCTCCCACTCGGATAACATTCGGCGTAACAGGTTTTGAGTGTTTTTATTGTCAGGACGCAGACAAACGCTGTTTTCACCTTAACGGTAGCCACGGTGGCAAGTCAGGAAAATAGGATAGTTACGGAGCCAAGTCCCATCCTTAGCGTTTGCGAGAGGCGATTTTCATTCTTCTCAGTTCCGTCGCAGTGAGATCGGCAAGATATTGGGTCGGGTCGGTGAACAATGTGGGAACACGAGGACAGCGGCATGTCCATCCTACCCCTGTCATACCAGTGCCCGTCGCAGGGGTAATCGAGTGCTGGACGGCTCCAGGCTGGTCTCCGAAGCGAAGTTAAGCTGTGCCGACCGTAACGCAGGAGATCAGTCCGGTGCTGCAGCGAACAGCCTCCCCTCTGTTACTTGCTAGAATGGGCATTGGCATCGCGCTAGGGTGCCCGCACAATCAACGCGGGGAGATGAGCAGTTCTCAAAACTTTTCTGGCGACAGAACCCATTACCAATTCCTTGACACTGCTGCGCCCATGTGTGCCCAATACAATCAAATCCGCGAGTTCTTCCCGCGCCAAGGCCAAGATTTCCTTTGACGGCAAGCCAACTTTGCACCGCGTCTTTACATCCTTCACCAGTTGACCGCATTCATTGCCCATAGCCTCAAGACGGCTCCCCGCGACTTCCTGGGCGCTGGAGACAATTTGACTGAACCCAACATCGCCCTCCGCTAAGGCGTATGCTTCAAAGGCACCCGTATCCACGACGTGTGCGATAATGAGCTGTGCCCCAAAAGATTTGGCATAGTCGACTGCCAATTCACGCGCTGGTTCAGAATTCTCTGAGAAATCAGTGCAGAAAAGGATTTTCTTTGGTGGCATGACGTTTCTCCCCTTTTAACCCTTGGATTCATCACATTAGAAAAGTCAGCAATTTCTGTGCCATTGCATCGACGAGAGTCAAATGAAGCAAAGGCAGGACATGAAATGTGTGGAGAGGTCAGTGTGCCACCTGGATTCTCGCAAGAGCTGAAGACTGTTAAAATTCCTGACACGGCTGGAAAGACGTAAGGTCGGCGGTGAGTCGAACGCGATGGCCTGCCCCCGAATACACCACCTGTTAAGTTAGAGGCATATTACTTTGACCTACTAGGATAGCGGAAAGGATCTCCCGGTATAGTACGGAGGATCCATGTTGTGAGTAGCTTCAGGAGCAGGTGGTCGATAGTTCAATGAACTGTGGGGCCTGAAGGTGACTCTATGCAACTAAGAGAGACGAACCTCAGCGTCCCGAAACATCCTGATCATCCGCTCCACAATATTCCGCTTCATCCTGACCTCCCTTTCTTGCCAGGGTACTACCACATCCCAACCCAGAATCTAGACCGTTTTGCGAGAGGCTCGTCAAGATCGAGCGGATATTCGATGTGGTAGCAGAATAGAGTGGGAAAACGTAGAGTGGAAATGCCTGGGAGTCGCTTCAGAGCAGAATATCGCTGTCTGCAAGATCGGCCACAGTCATTTTGCGAATTCTCTCTTTTGGCCACCCGGGCGATGACATGACAAACCTGCGGAAATTACGCGCGGTCCGTGATCGGTCCTTGAAGAATAAAATTTGTAGCTTCTCTTTCTCTTTGTCGGACTTGTTGTACTGAGCCTTTACGGAGTGTAAGAATACCTGACAATCAGATGGGTGTTACCGGTGAGCTGGATTCATTGAGCCAAAGGATTTCCTATCAGCATCTCGTTTGGCGCGGCATACGTTTGACTCTCGCAGATGGCATGAGTCTTGCTCTCAATGCTTCGGGACAGCCACGAAAGTGAGGTACGTACGGATGAAGGGCCAGCGTTACTTCTGGAACGTCTTACGTGTTGTTAGCCGCAAACTGGATAAGGAGGTTAGGAGCCTAGAAGACCTCTACAGCATGCCGGTTTCGGAAGCCGATACTCCCGAAGAACATCTGGTTCTGATGATCAGCAAAGTTATTCATATGACCGAGAGGCTGTCCATATGCATGAAAACGAACGACAGCTCGATGATTGATTCGTGCCAACGCCTTGCCCAAGAGATCCGTAGGCATGAGAGGCTTGCGACCTCCGGTCTGGTTGAACAGGCTTCTTTCATGGGCAAGCACATGTTCAAGATAGTAGTGCGCTTTCCTAGCCTTATGGAACGCATTGCCGTCATGCTTGGTAACATTTTGGACTGTTGCCGCATCAAGACAGTTGAGGGCATCCACTTTAGCCATGAGGCGCAGGAAGAGCTTTCACTAACCTTCGAGGTCGTCTTGGACATGTTGAAGAAACTGCGGGACACCCTCGTGATACACAACAAATTCCTCCTCGGTCAGATAAAGTTCGACCGGCACAGACTTGAACACCTTGTACAGGAGGCCCGACGCGCCAACTGGGAGCGGATGGAAGCCGGCATTTGCCCTCCACCGAGTGCCTCAGTGTACGTAGAGATTCTCGATTGTTTCAGAAATGTGAACGAATACATTGCCAAAATGAGCCAGAACCTTCTTGATCTTGCACGCGTGAGGTCAGAATGCTGACTTGCCGACAAGTCAGACAGTGACTGCCCACGGAGAAACGCCCATCAACTTTGAATCGAGTCGTTACTGACAAAAAGAGATTGGGAGAATCCCAATAATCCTGGGTCCCTGTAGCCCAAAAGCAGGAACGACGGTCGCCGTAACTATTTAGAGGCTCAGGCCGACAGAATTACGTGTGCAACACCTATCGCAGTCACGGAGTTTAATGTCCTCGAACTCTGTCCACTTCGGGATCCGACCCTGACCACCAATAGGTGAGAGAGAGGGAAGCGTTCATCCAGACCTACAATGACACGGGTGTGACGGGACGGACAGTGGGTGCGGTTCTTTGCCTGCCGGAGTCTGTAGCTTTCTCCATTGGCTTCTAGAATGTGGACTCTGTCAGTAGGCGGCCGAGGACGGCACCGATGAGACGCTCAGAACCAAGGAGTTCTGTTCGCGGTAACCATAACACATAACATAACACAATATAGAGGCTTCCTATTGAGCCGGTTTCTGCTTATGTCGCCTCCCTTTCTCACGACAATATGGACACTCGGTACCGCGGTTCCTGTTGCTGACCCTAGCCAACCATTCGTGACCGCGTTGGCAGAACCACCATACTTGCCGCTTTGTGCATGGTGTCACATCAGACGGTGTCAGATAGCCGTTCTTGTGCGGGTGCCATTCTCCAGCCAAATCAGGTCGTTTGACTGCCAGATTATTATCCTTCCCCACCCTTTTACCTGAACAGCAAGGGCAGGCTCTTCGACGAGTTCGATTATTTATTACGGCTTGCCACTCATGACCTCGTTCGCATTTCCACCAAACTTTGATATTACTTCCTGGTCCAACACCTTCAGGTGTCAGATTGCCATTCTTTTCCGGGTGCCATTCGCTTGCCACATCCGGCCTTGCAACGGCAAGACTGGTGCGTCTTACATGTCTGTCTCCCGAACAGAATGGACAAGGCCTCCTACCAATGATTCTGTCTTGCCATTCGTGGCCTCGCTCACACAACCACCACACTTTGTCTCGACTGTTCGATGCCACGTCCGACGCAGTCATTCCTAGATTTTTTTCCGGATGCCATTCTTTAGCTAGGTCAGCCCGTCTAATTGCAAGGCAGCATTTTTTCAGATCTTCATACGCAATCCTACGTCCTGAACAGTAGGGGCACATCCCTTTCTGATTTATTCTGGCCTGCCATTCGTGACCGTATCGGCATCTCCACCATACTTTTTTGCTGCTCCCGGGTGTGACATCAAACGGGCTCAAATCCCCATTTTTTTTCGGATGCCATTCTTGTGCAAGTTCGGGCAGTTTGATGGCCAGATTGTATTCTGAAGAAGCCCAGCGCCGAGAACAATAAGGGCAAGAGCGCCTGTCGTTGATCCGGGCTTGCCATTCATGGCCATTCCGACAGATCCACCAAACAATCATTTGGCTCGTTGATGTCACTTCGGACGGTAAAAGGTTGCCGTTTCTTGTCGGATGCCATTCTCCAGCGATATCCGGATGCTTCGCTGCGAAACTGTTATCGGTTCCCATTTTGCGACCCGCACAATACGGGCAGCCTCTTCCAGTGGTTCTCCAACTCACCGCGGCTTGCCATTCATGTCCGTGCTCACATATCCACCAAACATACCTGTGGCTTCCTGGGGTCACGTCGGCTGGAGTGACGTCACCATTCTTGTCCGGATGCCATTCCCC
>JBKQMK010000251.1:0-3649 GCA_052146735.1 Desulfomonilaceae bacterium
TTTCGTTAACTTTAGGTGCGTAACTGACTGATATGATTTAACCACACAAACTGTCATAGGTCACAGTGGAAAATGCAATGCCCTAACATACCGATATCACATCAAAGTAAACCGGACAGTAGTGATGCTAACGACACAAATTGGGTCCCGCCACTGAAAAAAGCAGTTCGTAAACTACTGGATCCAGCCAATCACCCGTTCTGGAAATTCTCCGAACGTGTGCTATTTCTGGCCAGACGCGGCTCACAAACAGTCGGGAGAATTGCTGGAATCTTGGACAACAATTTCAATTCGTTTCACAACGAAAATATGAGTGCGTTCGGTACGAACACGTTGTAGGTTGAGCCGTACTGCTTCCAGGCCTCTACGAGCTTGTCTCTGTCCATTCTGGCCAACTCCCCATTGGGATTTGGCTCGGAGTTTATCACGAAGCAGGCCGCTCCCTGAACTTCTTTATGTAGGCTGGCTCATTCACAGGGCCGTCTGCGCCCGGGGAGACTACCGAATTCGAGATGAATTTCTTAACCGGACTCTGAACTACCGCGACATCGCGGGTGTTGTCGCGGGAGTAACGAGAGACGCATCGGAGACACCCTGTGATTCGTTCTCAAGCGCACTCAGATCAATTCTGAGCGATCTTCTGATGAGGGCAATGAGTTCAGTATCCCCGCTTCGCGGTATTTCATACATAATAATTAATAGTTAGTATATTTGGCTGGCTTCACGGGCGTTTCTGGTCAGGGATTCTCTTTTCCCTTGGCGGACTCAAGCTTGCTCGAAAACAAAAATCGATGAGAAGGCACCTGAGAAGCGATCTGACCCATTTGACCCCGCTACGGTGAGTTAATCTCCAGCGAGTGGTGTCGTTTAATTATAAGATATTGTTATTCTTTTTTGCACAAAGGTGGGAACCTTCTTGGATCTCGGGTGACCTATACCCCAGGAGCCGATGACAACCCAGTGGCATTCTTAATTAATAGATATTTATTCATCGCAGAGCTTTCCATAACCGACCTAGATTCCTACCAATAGACCGAAGAGACTTCCGTATTTCATAAGCGTGGGCGCTGCCTCAGACAGGGATCCCCTGAGGCACGCGCATTCACAATCAACCGCTTGATGAAAGCAGGCCACGACCTTGAATCTGGCCCTCTTGAGGCGAGCGTCAATCGCCCACCCGACGTTTATTCGGGTGATCAACTGACCGGCCACGTCCTCTGTCAACTCCAGCAGGGCGGAGGGGCACAAGACGGGCATCGCCCGCAGAAGAGCCAGAAATTGTCTGGCGAAACGAAGAGATGGAGAAAGAATAATGTCAAGGAAAACCAAAACCAAGGAAAAAGGAGACGCTGATCTGAAATTGGTAGAGCAGGAAACCGAGCAGCAATTAACTGCGGACACTAGAGATCAAGAATTAGAACGGAAAAAACAGGCATACAACTGTCTGGGAAACCTTAGCTGGATGATCGACGCTTTCATGGTCTGGGTAAAGGAAATGATTGGCATGGGTGGAGACTACGCGCCCGGCCCCCAAATTCTCAAGGCCAGCAGAGAAGAGCTTGAGGACTATGTGCGGCGAACACGATGCAATATTCGGTTGATGCAAGCCGCCGTGGATACGGCACGACACTACCAGAAGTTGGACAGAGCTATTGATGAAGAAGGCCTAGCCGAGCTGCACGACGAAGCATGGTCATTGTACAAATCCCTTGAAGACCTGATCTCGGAACTGGGTAACGACAACTTTGATTTGGTGGCGCTGGACCACCCCGCTCTGAAGTATTTGGCAGGTCCGGCCTTTGAAGCGATGAGTTACACCAGCTTCAAGATCGACCGCGATTTTCACGAGACTATCATCCCACGTGACAAAGGCTAACCATGCCAGGCCCTTCCGCCTGTTTCCTCCCACACGGCGGCAGGGCACAAGGCGGACACTGATGTCCGCACCGAAGCGGGATCAAATCCCGTGGGCACATTTGGAGGACGACATGAATGTCAGAAAAGGAATTGCTGACCGCTGCTGAAGCAGCCGAGAGACTTAAGATTGCCAAAAGGACGTTATTGAGGTGGGCGAGAGAGAATAAAATTGAGAGCGTGAAACTGTCGAGAAAGGTGGTATTATTCACCGCCGAAGCGATTGATGATTTCGTAAAGAGCAGAGAGCATAAGGTAGAGCCTGCTCCTACAAGTCATCAAGGGGCTGGTAGGAAGATGGCCAGACCGACTCCAACGAAGAAAGGAGGCGATAGGCGAACTTCAGGGGAATTGTGGAAAGACCTTCGCAAGGAGGTCATGCAGTGGCAATAAAAGAGGTGAATGGACGCTTTGTTATTTACTTTGAGTGGAAAAAAGAGCGACTAGAGACTGTATCTGAAGCCAGGAATTTGGCAGAAGCCAAAAGGATTGAAAAGGACGTGAAGAGCGCTTTCAGGATTTTCCGTTTTGACAGCCTGGACGAGGCTGGCAAGGCATGGGTTATCCGGACACACGAAAACAAAGGATGGCCCTTGCCAGAAGAATTGGCTCGTCCTTTACCTGGAGATGAGCCGACCTTGATTCTGGCTATCAAGGAGTACCTACGGGCCGACCCCAGGCATCGCTCTGAGAGAAACCTGACAGCGATTGACCGCCTGGTTGAGCACTTCGGTGCGAATCCTCGCCTGAAGGACATACGAGTGCCTCAGTTGAGGCAATACCAGCGAGCCCGTCAGGAAAAAGTTGAAAATGGTACCGTCAATCGGGAGCTCTCAGTGTTGTCTGGAGTAATGCGGTTCCATGTGGAGTTGGAGGCCCTGGACTTCAATCCCTGCACGATGATTAAGCGGCTGCCGGAAAACCAAAGAGACACCTATTTGTCGTGGGAAGATTTTAGCCGCTTGCTGGAGAACTCATGGTGGATACGGGACATTCTCGTGATGATGTATTACACGGGAATGAGATTCGGCGAGGTGGTCAACCTCCGGTGGGAGATGTTTAAGCCCGAACGTAGGATGCTGGTGTTGCCTCCTGAAGTTCCCAAGGAGGAGAAAAGCCTGAATAAAGCCAAGGTGAGTCCCAAGCGTGTTCCTCTCCGAAAAGAGGTTATGGAGTTGCTTGAGTCCCTTCGCAAGGGAGATGGTAAGAACGTGATTCGTGCCACGGGGCTCATATTCTCCTATTCGGGCCGTTATATCAACCACTGCGGAACCAACCAAGGAAAGCCGGTCGACCGCTCAATGAAGCGTAAGGCTTGGAAGCGAGCCGTCGACTTGGCTGGTTTGGAGGGTCTCCAGATAGGGTGGGATATCCGCCATACTTGGAAGACCAACGCACAGCGGTCGGGCATTGATCGAACCATCAGAAATGCCATTGTAGGGCATTCCTCTCAACGTTCAGTGGAAGACCGCTATATCAACGTCTCTGATGAAGATCTCTTGAAAGCAGTTGATTCTATGACTTTTGATAACGGTTGGACGGAGTTGAATGTAGTCGACGGGGGGGAGGTTGAATCCGAGAATGAAAAAGGTACGGAAAAAATACGGAAAATGTGAAAAAGGAGAGCGTACAAAGAAAATCAGGGTGAAGCCGACCAAGCATAACACCCTGACTTTCTTCATCCTTTAGTGGTAGGCGGGAGAGGATTTGAACCTCCGACCCCTGCCGTGTGAAG
>JBKQMK010000252.1:0-5407 GCA_052146735.1 Desulfomonilaceae bacterium
TGAGACATGAATTTTCGCATAACGGAGTATCTTCTTCATTTTCAACGGGTTGCCTCGTTAAAGTGTCTTTCAAACCCTGGCATAAGAATTGCTAGCGTCAATAGCCGTATCGTAGTTGAGAGGCTGATGTCTCAACAGGTGCGAGGTGCTTGGCTGGTTGGCGCTCGGGGGGGCGCTAATCAGAGGGAAACAACGATAAAGAGATGGATCGGCATGGGCACGCCCATTCCCGATATGTGGAGCGGGCCCTGTAGGTCGAGATTATCGCTTCCGGAACTGGTGGATACTTGCCCCGGCCCTGGAAGCTCACCTTTTCGGAGAAGAGCATGCCCCAACCATGAATGTTGTCAACATCTCACACAGAGGGGAGAAGCTATGGAAGCAAAGACTCAAGAGTCTCCCAAGCCGGCAGAGGATCGTCGATGGCGACTGGTAAATCGTACCATGCGCCTCCACGGCAATGAACCACACGCTCTCATAGAGACCCTCCACGCAGTGCAGGAGTCCTTCGGGTTCCTGGAACTGGACGCGCTGAAATACGTGGCCGGCGCACTCCAGGTTCCACTGAGTCGAGTTTACGGAGTGGCCACCTTTTATCACTTCTTCAGCCTTAAGCCACCGGGAGAACACACCTGCGTGGTCTGCAACGGCACCGCATGCTACATCGGGGGCGCGTCCGGGATCTTGAAAGGGATAGAAGCGACCATTGGAATTACGCCTGGAGAGACCACTCCGGACGGGAAGATATCGCTGGTGACTGCTCGATGTATGGGTTCCTGCGGTTTGGCTCCGGCGGTGGTGTTTGATGGCGTGGTGCGCGGCAAAATGAACCCGCCTGCCGTGCTGGAGCAAATAGGGAGGTGGGACAGCCATGACGCTTGAAGAACTCCAGGAGATAGCAAAGATCGAAAAAGAGAAACAGGAGGGGTTTCAACACCGCATCAACGTGTGTGTGGCCGCGGGCTGTCTTTCGTGCCAGAGCGGTCTGGTCATGGATGCCCTGGAAAAGGAAGTGGGCCGACGCGGCCTGGAGAGTTGGTGCGAGGTGAAAGGCGTAGGCTGTTTGGGGCTGTGCACCGCTGGACCCCTTATTGCCATTGAGCCTGAGGGCCCGCTTTACCAAGGGGTTCAGGTTTCGGACGTCGGAGAAATCCTCGAAGCCCTGGGTGGCACTCCGATAAGCCGGCTGGACTGTTCGGGCCACATGCCGTTTTTCAACCGTCAGCAAAAAATAGTTTTGGAGAATTGCGGCAAGATCGATCCCGAACGTATCGAGGATTACATTGCCGAAGGCGGATATGAGGCCCTGTACAATGCGCTGAGAATGATGACCCAAACAGGGGTCATAGAACAGATGGTTCGCAGCGGGTTGCGAGGCCGCGGTGGAGCGGGCTTTCCTACCGGTCTGAAATGGACGGCGGTTTCCAAAGCAGCCAGCAGCACCAAGTTTGTCATTTGCAATGCCGACGAAGGCGATCCCGGCGCGTTTATGGATCGAAGCGTGTTAGAAAGCGATCCGCACCGAGTCATAGAAGGGATGGCAATAGCGGGTTTTGCCGTTGGCGCCTCTCATGGATTCATCTACGTCCGCGCAGAGTACCCCCTCGCTGTGAAGCGTGTTCGCACAGCTATAGCGAAAGCGGAGCGCCTGGGATTGCTCGGCAACAATATCTTCAACACGACTTTTAATTTCGATGTGAAAGTCAGGCTGGGAGCCGGCGCCTTTGTATGCGGTGAAGAGACGGCCCTGATCGCCTCGATAGAAGGCAGACGCGGCGCTCCTCGGCCACGGCCTCCCTTCCCGGCCGAGATGGGACTGTGGGGCTATCCGACTCTCATCAATAATGTGGAGACTTTCGCCAATGTGGCACCGATTATCCGCAGGGGCGGAAATTGGTTTTCAGGCATCGGCACGGAGAAGAGCAAGGGCACGAAGGTCTTTGCTCTGGCAGGCCGTGTCAACAACACTGGTCTTATCGAAGTCCCCATGGGCACAAAGCTGCGCGATATCGTCTTTGAGATCGGCGGCGGAATTCCTGAGGGGCGAAAGTTTAAAGCTGTGCAAACCGGCGGTCCTTCAGGCGGCTGCATACCTGAGCAACACCTCGACATGCCGGTCGATTACGAGTCATTGGCCAAAGTCGGCTCCATTATGGGATCCGGTGGTTTGATCATAATGGACGAAACCTCATGCATGGTGGATGTGGCCAAATTCTTCATGGAGTTCTGCATGAGCGAATCCTGCGGCAAGTGTGTACCGTGCAGGGTTGGAACATCGCAGATCTTCAATCTGTTGTGCAAGATAACCAAGGGGGAGGGTAAGCCGGGAGATGTCCCGTTGCTGGAGGAACTGGCCGATCTGGTTAAGAATACGAGTTTGTGCGGGTTGGGCCAAACAGCCCCTAATCCGGTGATGAGCACGCTTCGCTATTTCCGGGATGAGTATGTGGCACACATTAAGGATAAGACCTGTCCCGCCGGCGCATGCCATATCAACGGCTCCAAGGAGGCAAAATGAAACCCCCAGGCTTCATCAAGAGTGAGATAATGCATGGAGATGTAAATCCGGTTCGCCTCCTGACGTTCAAGATTGATGATCGGGATGTCAGCGCACGGGAAGACGAAACGATTCTGAAGGTGGCCCGTGAAAACGGTATCAATATACCGACCCTGTGTCACCTTGACGGGCTATCCGAACGTGGAGCCTGCCGGCTTTGCATTGTTGAGGTTAAGGGTTTTCCAAAACTGCTTCCTTCATGCGTGACCCTGCCGCGACAAGACATGGAAGTGGTTACCAATTCCGAAAGGGTAGCTGACTACCGGAAGAAGATCCTTGAGCTTCTCTTTACGGAGCGTAATCACGTCTGTTCGGTCTGCGTGTCAAACGGCCATTGTGAATTGCAGTCGCTTACCCTCGATCTCGGTATGACCCACGTCCACTACGACTATATATACCCTCGTCATTCCATAGACGCCACGCACGACCGGTTTTCGGTGGACCACAACCGCTGTATCCTTTGCCAGCGGTGCATCCGGGTGTGTGACGAAGTTGAAGGCGCCCACACCTGGGATGTCATGGGGCGGGGAATTTCGGCTAGAGTCATCACAGATCTCAGCGAATCGTGGGGCTCTTCCGAAACATGCACAGGTTGCGGGAAGTGCGTGCACGTCTGCCCTACGGGGGCACTCTCGGAAAAGGGCAAGTCTGTGGCGGAAATGACTAAGCGCAGACAGTTCTTGCCGTACCTGCAAGCAATGCGCGGGGAGGGAGCCAAATGAGCGACGATAAGAAAAAAAAGGCTCAGAAAGAGGCAGCACCTTCAGGTGAAACCAAGGAGCCACAAAAAGAAACTCCACCTTCAAGTGAATCAAAGGTATCACAAAAAGAAACCCCACCTTCAAGTGAAACCAAGGAACGAACTGTGCCTGTCACAAAGAAAGTTCGCGTAGCCACGACATGGCTTGACGGCTGTTCAGGCTGCCACATGTCTTTCCTCGATCTTGACCAGAGAGTTCTTGACGTAGCTGGCAAGATTGAACTGGTATACGGCCCCCTGGTGGACTTCAAAGAATTTCCGGAAGGCGTTGATGTCACCCTCGTAGAAGGCGCGGTCAGCAGCCACGAGGATGAGGAGAAGATTCGGCTTATCCGCAACAGGTCGTATCTCGTGGTTTCCTTTGGTGATTGCGCGGTCACGGCAAATGTCCCGGCCATGCGAAACCAATTTAAGATCGATGACGTAATGAAGCGCGCCTATGTGGAAAATGCCACCGTTCAGCAAGGGATCCCCACAGTTGAGGTTCCGCATTTGTTGAAGCGGGCTCGGCCGGTTCATGAATTCATCAATGTGGATGTATTCTTGCCCGGTTGTCCACCGCCGCCCGACGCTATCCTTTTTGCAGTCAGCGAGCTTCTCGAGGGACGAATACCCGACCTTTCTGGGAGGACTCGCTTTGGAGCCTAACCCCACACGGGAGGTAGTATAATGGCACAACAGATTGTCATAGAGCCGATAACCCGCATCGAGGGTCACGGCAAGATCACTATACAACTCGATTCAAGCGGTAAAGTCACCGATGCTCAGGTTCATGTGACACAGTTCAGAGGGTTCGAGAAGTTCTGCGAAGGCCGCCCGTTTTACGAAATGCCCTCACTTGTGGAGAGAATCTGCGGCATTTGTCCCATCAGCCATTCCCTGGCGTCGGCCAAGGCCTGTGATGCCATACTCGGAGTGCGCATCCCCGAGGCCGCGAGCAAACTCCGGCGGCTACTCCACTGTGCTTCGTATATTCAGTCTCACGCCTTAAGCTTTTTCCACCTCTCCGCGCCGGATTTGCTCCTCGGCATGGATTCGGATCCTGCCAAGCGCAACATTCTCGGGCTCGCGGAAGCCCACCCTGCCATTGCGATGGACGGTATTCGTTTGCGGCAGATCGGGCAGCAGATTATCGAATGGTTTGCAGGGAAACGTATTCATCCGTCATGGGTCGTTCCAGGAGGTGTCAACGAGGCTCTTAGCGAAGAACATCGAAAAATGATGATCACGCTGGTCCCGGAAGCATATGAGATCGTCGAGCGCACACTGATCTGGTTCAAGCAGTCCATGGACAATTTCCGCGATGAGATACGCACGTTCGCCAATTTCCCCAGCATGTTCTTGGGGTTGATAGACAACGAGGGGAATCTGGAGCACATGGACGGCACGCTTCGCTTCATTGACTCCAAGGGCAGATTCGTGGCCGATGCCGTGGATCCGGCACAGTATCAGGATTATATCGGCGAAGCCGTTGAACCGTGGTCCTACCTCAAGGCTCCATTTTATAAGCCGGCTGGATATCCGGATGGTATCTACAGAGCGGGACCAGCCGCGCGACTGAATGTGTGCAGCGGATGCGGCACACCCCGGGCCGATCAAGAGTGGGCCGAGTTCACGAGACTCGACCGCGGGCCGGTCCTGAGTTCGTTCTATAATCACTATGCACGGCTCATTGAGATTCTCTTCTCAATTGAGGTAATGGAAAAACTCCTGAACGATCCGGAAATTCTCAGCCCTCACGTGCGGGCCTTTGCACAGCCCAACCATTTCGAAGGGGTTGGAGTGGTGGAAGCGCCTCGCGGCACTCTGATCCACCACTACAAGGTTGATGAAGAGGGGCTCATGACGTGGGCTAACCTGATCGTTGCGACAGGGAACAACAATCTCGCAATGAATCGGGGGGTCCTGCAGGTAGCCAAACAGTTCATTACAGGGGACAAAATTTCTGAGGGGGCCCTCAATCGAGTCGAAGCAGTGGTTAGGGCATTCGATCCTTGTTTGAGCTGTTCCACCCACGCACTGGGCCGGATGACCTTGCCCATCCAACTCCTTGGGCCTGATGGAACAATATTGGACGAAGTCAGGTAACC
>JBKQMK010000253.1:0-3602 GCA_052146735.1 Desulfomonilaceae bacterium
CTTTCGTTAACTTTAGGTGCGTAACTGACTGATATGATTTAACCACACAAACTGTCATAGGTCACAGTGGAAAATGCAATGCCCTAACATACCGATATCACATCAAAGTAAACCGGACAGTAGTGAGTGGTTATGTACCGCGACGGGTACAAGAACGAAAAGCTAGCCGAAGAAGTATTACGTACGGGAGATGCTTTACAGAAAATCAAGCACTGTTCCGAGTGTTCATCCTGTGCCGTTACTTGTAGGAGGGGACTCAATATTCAGGCACAGTTAAATGCCGTGCATCAAATGTTCTCGTGAGAATCGAACGTCGATGGAGGAACGGTCTGATGACGAGGCGTGAAGGTCTGATTATTCTCTCTTTCCTTGTGGTCTTATTCGCTTCCCCGAATGTTTTTTCTGGAACGACGCCGATAGAATCGCTCGTTCCGAAAGTTGCTCCCGACGGATGGGCCATGAGAGATGCCTCTGAAACGTTTAGGGGAGAGACCTTGTTTGAGCATATTGATGGTCAGGCGGATCTTTTTCTCCAGTACGGATTTGAGAAGTCAGTCTTCGCAATTTATCGGAACGTGAAATCCTCCGACGACAAAATAGACTTGGACATTTATGACATGGGAAACTCACTTCAAGCCTTTGGAATTTTCTCAAGGTTCAGGCAACAGGAAAGCCCCGCGGGGATCGGACTGGATTCCTACCTGGCTGATCGGTATGCTCTTTTCTACAAGGGCAAGTATTTTGTGGTGCTCCAAGCCCAAGATTCAAATGCTTCAACCTTGAAACTATTGGCACAGGAGATAGAATCTCGGATTTCAGACAATTCAGCTCCACCGAAAGAGATTGCGTACTTCCCAAAAAGCGGACTCAAACCGGGTTCGATAGAATACTTTCCGGACGGGCTTCTCGGTCATCAATTTTTGAAAAGAGGCTTCAAAGCATCATATGTAGAGAAGGACGAGACAAAAACCGATGCAAAGACCATGTCGGAGGGCCAGGATTTTCAACTCTTCTTTTCCATCTTTGAAAATTCTCAGGAAGCCATGAATGCCCTGAGACTCTTCAGAGAGCATTTGTCCAAAAAAGGGAGCGTGGCGGAGGGAAATTCGACGCAATTTGGTCCCGATTCTTTGACTGGGGTAGATCCCTATCAGGGCAAGACCATCGTTGCACGCAAAGGACCCTATCTCGTGGGTGCTGTCGGTTTTGTACAGGATAAGGACGGAGAGCAACGGCTGGCTGAATTGATGAACGAAGTGAAGTGAGAAAGCCTGTGCGCTCTATCGCAAAGTTCACAGCGTGTAATGACCCCAGCTTATTAGTGATATTTGTTATTGCTGGACCCAATAGGCCCTGCCGTGGGACCGTCTCGCCTCCGTGCGAACCGCGTAGGTAACGTCCGAGCATGGAAGCAGGCGGATTATGAGCTGATTCAGAGACATTGTTCGCGACCGAAGGGAATACTGCTTGTCCTCGATTGCAGAGGCATGGATCATCGGAAAAAGAACTGAATAGGTTCTTGTATCTACGAAAGAGAGGATTCAATGAAGGTAGTGGCTTTTAGCGGAAGCGCTCGAAAGAATGGCAATACGGCCATTCTGATCAATCATGTGTTCAGAGAACTCGAAAAAGAGGGAATAAAGACAGAGCTGTTTCAGCTTGCAGGAAAGAAAATCCGTGGGTGCATAGCGTGTTACAAATGTATGGAAAACAAGGACCAACGCTGCAGCGTCAAGTCAGACGTTGTGAACGACTGCATTGCAATGATGCTGGAAGCGGACGGAATCATACTAGCCTCCCCCACATATTTTAGCGATGTGTCTAGCGAGCTGAAGGCCCTCATAGACAGGTCGGGCATGGTGTCCAGAGCCAACGACGATATGTTGAAAAGAAAGGTCGGAGCCGCAGTCGTAGTCCACAGGAGAGGTGGTGCAATCCATACCTTCGACACCATTAACCACTTTTTCTTAATCGGCCAGATGATCGTCCCTGGCTCGGGGTACTGGAATTTCGCCGTTGGCAGGGACATCGGGGAGGTTGAGAAGGATGATGAAGGCATCCAAACCATGAAGCAGTTGGGCCAAAATATGGCTTGGGCTTTGAAGAAACTTCATGGTTGAGAGTTTCCGCGTCCCCTATGTAATGTTGGGCCGGGACATCGATTATCTGTGATTCTAAGCGTAGCAAAATTACTTAGAACAGGAGATAATTCCCTTATATCAATGCACTTTCTAACAGGCGATACGAATTCCCTATCCAATGGGCAAGACTAGGAATCTCTGTAGGGGCATATCTGCGTGTCTGCCCGTTCTTTTGGGCGCACACGCAGGTGCGCCCAAAAGCTACGTTACTTCCTTGAACGCGAAATGGTATGACGAGTCTGAAGTCACCTGCCCTGGTGGATCCGTGGTTTACAGACTTTCAACGATACGAGAAAGGTGATGGTGCCGTCCGGGTAAACTCCGGTAATATCTTGCCTCAGGACTCTCCGCGCTGTTCTTTGAGCATCCTTTCGATCTTGCACGAAATTCCCGAACCTTGCATGCCTGTCTCGAAACAGCCATTACACGATATGCACTTGGCTTTGGCAGTGCGGCCACTTTTCCATTGGTTGATTAAATTTGGCTCCCGGATCAAAGGCCGTGCCAGGGAAACATAATCCGCCCTTCCCTGTTTCACGATTCCTTCCGCGGTGGAGAAAGATCTGATGCCGCCAACCGCGATGACGGGGACTTTGACGCCTTCCTTGATGAATTGGGTGAAATCCATCAGGTATGCCTCATCCTGGAGATCGAGGATTTGATCTTTCGGACAATGTTGATCCTTGTTCGATACCGTGCAACAGGCACTCACCTGAATTGCCGCGATTCCATCGTGTTCTAAACGTCGTGCAATTTCCAATGCTTCTGGTGGTTCCAGACCACCTTTGACAAAATCATGGGCACTGAGCTTGATCATGATGGGAAAATCCAGTCCAACTTTTCCTTTTATGGCTTCCAGAATCTCTCCCACCACACGATACCTGTTCTGTGGGCTGCCGCCATACGAATCCGTACGCTGATTCCATGCACCAGACAGAAACTGGTGGACACCAAAACTGTGGGCAGCGTGAATCATAACCCCATCAAAGCCACACCGATGGGCTCGGGCTGCCGCTGCGGCAAAAGCGTCTACGTATCGGGCAATATCGCTTCGTGTCATCTCTTTCGGGACTGGGGAATCGGGTGAGTAAGGCACGGCCGAGGCTCCCCAGACTTCATCACCTTCTGAAAAGAGTTTGCTGTTGGCTCGTGCAAGTTGGTGGGAGAGTTGGTCCACAATCTTGCATCCTTCTTTATGAACGGTGTCGGTAAGTCTTTGCAACCCTTCGGCCTGACTGTCATCGTAATTGCCTACAGTGTAAGGGAGGAAGCCCACTCCATTGCTCATCACATACTGCCCCCCGGTGAGAATCAAGCCGACTCCGCCCTTCGCCAGTTCGCTGTACATGGTGAGGGTACGATCGGTTACGCAGCCTTTTCCGTCTCCCGTGCCGCACCACGTCGATGACTTGATGAACCGATTGGGTAATTCCAGAGACTTAATTCGGGTTCTTTCAAAAA
>JBKQMK010000254.1:0-7942 GCA_052146735.1 Desulfomonilaceae bacterium
GATTCCGCTTGCGCATCGGTGTTCCTCCTCAGTCCTTTGCCAAAACGGCTATGGCAGGAACACCGATGATTTTCAAGAAGATCATCAACCATATCGGACTATTGAGGCAGGAAGTGCAAAACTATAGCTATTAAGCAAAGGCTAAAATACTTGAAAGCTGATTGTAATTTACACAACTGCGCTGATGTGTCTCCCAATTATGGATGGACGGTGCGATGAATTTCAAACTGACCCTCTACCGAATTTTCTCCTCATTTTGCGCTCTCCCGTGATATCCTACCGCCCTGACCTCTTCACAAGAGGGCTTCCTATGGCGAAAGTAAGTGGATGTACAAACAACTGACAAAGACCGCGCAGCGTCTACGTAATCCAAAACGGAAAAAACTGACAAGCTCCACCAATGCGGACAAGTCTATCATTGGGCCGGGATCTAATCGCCCCGTCAATCATTATTCGGTATTGTGTGAGTCACCGGACGGGAGTGCCTTTGCTTTTGTGTTGGACCAGAAATCGCAACCGTTGCTTGTCTATGGCAAACTGTGCGGTACTGACCGGTCACATATAATTGTCAATAGAATATACTCCCGAGGCTATCAACAACTTACAGATTTGCCAGATGATATTGTTGAACAAGAAGTGGCGAGGGCATTGGCATCCCGTGAGAAGTCCTTACAGAACGCTCAACAACCCTCAACTGCCGCACACTCTATTCCGGTACCACTCGAACCGACAGAACGAGTCTGTCCACTTCCGGAGCCAACATCTGCTACAGCTGCGCGTAAATCACGGGAACGCTCAATCAAAGATCCCGATCAAGAAGGGGAAAACAGCCCAAGCAAAGAAACCGCTAACTTGCATCCGGATTCGGATCTAGCCTCTCTGTCGCTGCGAGAACTCTATGATCTAGCAAAGGGCATCCATGGTGTTCCTGACCGACAAGCGACAAGTGAAACACGTCGGTACAGGAGCGCTGTAGTGAAAGCATTTGCCAAGTCCTGGGCCAGGGGCTTCTGTCAGTTCTGTGGCAATATCGCTCAGTACGAAGATGCAGAGGGGAGACCTCGACTCCATGTACATCACATTCAATACCTTGATCAGGGCGGGCAGGATGCCGTTGAAAACGTTGTCGCTATATGCCCCAATTGCCACGATATAATCCATCTGAGACAAGCCAGAGCCGACGCAGACATCCTGAGAGCAGCGGTAACCAATCAACTCCTGAACTTCGCATAAGACACGAAACAAAACTCTGTAACTCCCGGCCAAACTCCCCCGACTTTGGAAACGACGGTAAAAAACTGAGAGGGGTGCCGGTCGAAAAGTGAGACACCTCTTGACTGATTCTTTCTGCCCTCTTCAGTTTCAAGTTCTTCTCGTGGATTTTTCCCTCCATTTGGCCATCTCCCGTGATATCATACCG
This sequence comes from Desulfomonilaceae bacterium, assembly GCA_052146735.1. Lineage (GTDB taxonomy): Bacteria > Desulfobacterota > Desulfomonilia > Desulfomonilales > Desulfomonilaceae > CAWBBA01. Next base: position 1,421 of record JBKQMK010000254.1, read on the forward strand.
TCCTGATCTCTCCACAAAGGGGGCTTCCTATGGCCAAAACCACTGTCAACGCAAGAGAAATCTTGGCTGACATCAAATTAGGAATGGATAACACCGCCCTGATGGAGAAGTATCAGCTTTCGGAGAAGGGCCTGCAAAGTCTTTTTAAAAAGCTCACTGATGCGGGGGTATTGAAGCCGAAGCAGGGCGAACCGGAAGAAAGAGGCTCTGAGCCTGACAAAAGTGTTCACGTGGCCTGGAAATGCCCTGCTTGCGGCAAACCTCAGACGAGACAGGTTGATGAATGCCCGGATTGTGGGGTCATTGTAGCCAAATTTAGAGAAGCGCCTGTGAAAGGGGAACTTGATGACGGCCCGCAACGCAAAGTCCTTGAAGAAGAGAAAGCAGGTGAATACGTCTGGAAATGCTCCAATTGTGGAAAGCTTCAGGCCGAGTCGTTTGAGCAATGTCCTGAATGCCATGCTATCGGATCAAAAGTCAAGACCCCAAGAATGCCGGAAGGCCGTCAGAAAGCATTGCCCCTTGTGGAACAAAAGCCGAATTGGCCTCAGACTCTACATGCGCAGGCCCGAGACCCCAACAAACGACTTCAAGTCGGCTACATCGTCTTCGCTAGTGCAATAACCCTGATGACGCTCCTGTACCTTACGGTTCCGAAACAAACGGTCCCCATTGAAGAATACTCTAAAGAGGGCTTGCCTTATGTTGTCACGCGGTACAGAGAAACTCCCGGCTGTTACATCGTAGCTCTATTCGGGACTGTCTCCCTTGTTGGACTCGGGATCATGATTTCAGAGCTAATCAAGGCGGAAAGAAGATGGCCCAGATTACTGCTTTATGCAGGACTCGCCTTAACCTTAAGCGGAGTCTTAATGTACCAGTTCAGCGAGGCCATTGAGCAGTTTTTTTTCAATCTTGGGTTTGCTTTGGAGAGGGGCGCATGGGGAAGATGGGAAACGATTGGCACATGCGCTATTGTCATTGGCATTGTTTCAACTCTTCCTGGTCTGTACCTCCTGGCACAAGAGCGACTGTCTCAGAAACTAACTAAGCAGTAATTGTCATGAATATACGGCCCGAGCATATCCGGAGGCCGTTTTCTGTGGGAGCTTTTGGTGTCCATATAGGTGTCCACCGGTGTCCATATAGGTGGCTAACAGCGGTGTCATTCATTGTCAATCAGTGGCAGTGAAAATTAAGACAGCCCTTTGATATGATTAACAAAGAGCTGCCTCAGTATGAATGGGTAAAAACCAGTGTTAAAGCTATTTTTTGGGCTCATAACCCAAAGGTCGGAGGTTCAAATCCTCCCCCCGCTGCCAGGGAAATTGAGAGGTTACAGGTTCCAGCCTGTAACCTTTTTTCGTTTGAAGTTCATAAGGGAGGGAATGATCTACCCTTGCGACCCTGTGTCTCCCCATTCAATGGCCTGCAATTCCTCCGTAGTGAACAGCTCATACATCTCGAAAACCGCTGGAGTTTTGCGATCCTGGACTGACGTCACCTCGAATTAATCGGACCCCTGTGCGCTGCGCTCACTACAATCAATTTTCTCACGTCCTGTCTGCCTTTTCGGTATCTCCAGGTGCTCGGCGTTTTTCGCATCCTAGCCCTAGTTCTTTACATACTGGACGTTTGGGCATGACGGACGTTAAACTAACCAGTATCAATTTCGGGGTCGTTCACTGGTCCGAGCACCGTTCCCTTCAACAGGCTGCATCGGAGCTGGGACCGGATGTAGTAAAGAAATGTGTGCGGGGCAAATGAAGCAGTGCGCTGAGGCACAAAGAAGAGGCAATTGGAGGGTTAGCGGCCATTGGATGTCCGATCGAGACCCTAATGACCCTCAAGTATGCAACTGCCCCGCATTTTCGTCATTCAGCGAGGTTCAATTCTACTGCCCCGCGGTCGTCTGCACAGCCGGACAGGTTGGACTGGAAGTGGTGTCAGGGGCCGATACAACTGGTGTAGCAGCAGTGCTCGGGTCGGTGGGTGCGGCTACGGAATCTGGAGTAGTAGAAGTGCTCGGATCGGCCGCGGTGGTTGCGGTGACCGGCGTGGTAGCGGCAGTGGTATCGGTTGAGGCTGTTCCTCCGGCCGGAGTATTCACAGCCTCCGGTGCTTCGTGGTGTTTTCTTATGCCTTTAACCTGGGTCTGAGCGTCCCCTTTAACCAGACCTGTTATTGGGTCGATCCTGATCGTCGTATTAGTCTGTATCGTCATGAGTGTATCGGCAGCTATGCCCGTACTTACGGTGGCCACCAGGATCAGGCCAACTAATGCGATAGTTTTCATTTCTTCAACTCCTCAAGACATTTGGCGGGAGGGCATCCCGACGCGTGTCCTATAGCATAAATAACAAACGACTACAACGCATCTTTCATGTAATAACTCGATAACAGCTATAACATATTGATAACATGGCATAGATTATCAATATGACAATTCCTGAGATGAAAAGATTGGGGGTACCGCTCCATTTTTGGGAGGTCAGAGAGTAAATTTGCTCCCCTTTTGACAATCTCGCGTGTTATCATATGTCGCCGACCTCGCCTCAAAGGGGGCTTCCTATGGCGAAAAGAACACTAGACGCAAAGGAAATCTTGGACGACATCAAAGCGGGCCTGGATAGTACTGCGCTGATGGAGAAGTATCAGCTTTCGGAAAAGGGTCTGCAAAGCCTTTTCAAGAAGCTCATGGATGCCGGGGTGTTGAAGCCGAAGAAGGGCAGGCTTGACAAACCGACACCTGCTCCTGAAAAAGCCGTTGCCAGCGCATGGAAATGTCCTATTTGCGGTAACCCCCAAAACACACACTATGATAAGTGCCCGGAATGTAGTGTCATTGCGGCCAGATTCCAGGAGAATATAGCGACAACGCAACAATTGGGGGCGATCAAGGCACAGCCATCGCCCAGTCCCGAGGAATTTGACGCGCCACTGGCGCCGTCTGATAATCTGTCCAACGACATCCTTGATAAGCTTAAAGAAGTGCTGAGGAATCCATATGGACTCGTTGTTATAGCCGTGGCGGCCTTGATAGGATTCATAATCGGCGCGGTCCTTATCTCAACCATAGGTCCGCTGAAATAGGCGGGGTGTGGTGGTCTAAAAGTGAGACACCAATTGCGATTCTTTGGGATTGACATGTCTTAGCCCCGCGTGGAACGCGGGGTAATTGCGAGGAGTAAAGCGACGGCGCAGTTTGTCGGCGGGACCATCCCGCGCGGAACTCTGGAATGCCGGTCATCCGGCACCGCGGACTCCGATCCGAGGTCCAGTCCGTGCCGCGCCTCTCGGGACCGCGTACGCGAGAATTGCGACCAACGAGACGCCCATCCTACCGGAAATTGCTTCGGACTCGCCCTCTCCCATTGACAATTTTGGCCCTCCATACAGCCGATTTCAAGATCAAACGGTCATTATTTCTGGGAATCTGTACGATTACCCGAACTTCCCAAATAAGGCGTTCGCACATGTTCGGGACGAAATCCCATGCCTAAGATCCGCGCAGGGATGCGCCGCAAAATCGGCCAACGTTGGAGTAGCTTCAACGGCCAAGGTGGTGAGATTGGTTTATTGCTCGTTAGGACACGCTGAATCAGGTGATCTTGGATCAAGACTTGGAGCCTCTGTGTAATGCGGGTGGGCAACTCCCTACGCCGCTGCACGGCCTGAAGGGACTCGGTGCTTACAGTCGCCTGTCGGAGTGGAACTGCCAGAATGTTTGCGGCAGCAACAGCATCCTGAACGGCAAGATTGATGCCTACTCCGCCGATCGGCGACATGGCATGAGCGGCATCGCCGATACATAGAAGACCGGGTCGAAACCATTGACGTAGCCGATCGACAGCGACCGTCAATACATGAATGTCGCTCCAGTCACGAATCTCGCCGACACGATCGCTCATGAACGGAACTAACTTTGCTATGTCTTCTCGCAACGCAGCCAGGCCTCGCTGTTGAAATTCGCCGAAACCGCCTTTAGGGATGACAAGACCGCATTGAAAGTAATCCTCGCGGTCGATCATTATGAATACCTTGCCGTAGTCGAACCGGCCGAACACCTGACCTGGATCGGTGGGACTCCGTGACAACCGCATCCAGAGGACATCGATCGGAACACCGAGTTCCATAACTTCCAAGCCCGCCTCTTCACGTACAGTCGAGTGGCGACCATCAGCGCCAACAATAAGATCCGCGCGAACCTCGATTACCCCGCCCGGAGTTATAGCCCGCACACCGGCGACGCGTTGGCCATCCAGCACCAGTTCGGTGACCTGCGCTTCCATTCTGAGCCCAAAGTTAGGATAGCGCCTGGCCTGTGTTGCGACGAAGTTCAAGAAGTCCCACTGCGGCATAAACGCCAAGAACTTACAATGTGTCGGTAGATGCGTGAAGTCAGCGGGGGTTATCGTGGTGTCACCAATTTGTGCACTGAGCTGCCGCACTTCTTGATGAGGTTCCTTCAAAAACTCAGCGAGAAGGCCCAGCTCGTGCATGATTTCAAGAGTTGATGGATGGATCGTATCTCCACGGAAATCTCTAAGGAAATCCGCGTGCTTTTCCAGCACTATGACATCCACACCGGCGCGAGCCAGCAGGAATCCGAGCATCATTCCAGCGGGTCCACCGCCCACAATACAGCAGCGGACCGTCAAAGTTTCGGCAACATCAGTAGCAGCGCTCATTACCAATACCGTAAGCGTCCAGAGCTCAAGCAGTCCCGCGTTCAGTGCGGGATCACCGCAGAGTGCTCCGAGAACGCAGAGGGTAAAAACGGTTTGGACACCGCGGCATGAGCCAAGGAGGTTCCCACTGAGGCCCGCATCGTCTTCACTATCACAGACCCGATTGCGCTATGGCTCATTTGAAAGAAATGTAGAGGAAACAGACTCCTCGATCTCCGCGGCGAATGATTATGTATTATCTTGATCTCTCGTTCCGGTTGCATTTGCTGCCCAAATCACTATTATCCTGGAATCCGGCTATTAAATTTGGACTTTGAAGAGCTTTGCAGCGTTCCGTCCCAGACTCATGGTCCTCACTTCGCTGTCTGCCGGACCGAGCGGTGCCAAGCCGAATTTCTTCCGAAGGTTTTCCGGAATTTCGAGGCGCCGAAAGGCTTCTATTTGCCACTGTGGCGATCCATGCCACACTGAGTCGGTCCCCCAGAGGACATGGTCCGCTCCCATGCCTTTGATGAGTGTGCCGAGAATTCCGGTACAATATTGGGGCGCGCTGACAGCGCTATTGGCAAACACCCCCCCAAGTTCCGCATATACATTACTGACACCGTTTTTCTCGGGGATTCCTGCTAATTCTGTTATCCAAGGAATGTACCCTGATTTTTCAAATTCCTTGATGTCTCCCTTGGATGGTTCGCCACCAGACCGTATGGCTGAATGATAGATCAAGAAATCCAGTTGGGGCCAATCTTTTGCTGCTTTACCAAGGTCGTCGACCCTGGCATATTCCCAGGTTGTGGGCATCTTAAGTTGGTACATCGAGGGCAATAGCCCCTTGTGGATGCACACCTTGGTGATCCCAGCTTTTAGCATTCTCTCATAAGCCGGGTACACGAGCTTTTCGTCGTCCAGGCGCCATGGATACTTGGAGTTTTCAAATGGAGACCCTACCGAGCAACCCTTCCATGCATCAGGTTTGTACTCATTGATCGCCTGATCCAGAGCTTCCATCCATCCGGGCTGACCGGGAGTGAACACCGCATGTGAATACAGAATCTTACGCCCCGCCTTTTGGTTCACGGTATCCCTGATTTTTGCTATCTCGTCGTTGCGGATGAACCACTTATTGGGATCATCATTGGGCGCACTGCTAAGCATCGCGATTTTAGTATCACTCAGGTCGTAGATTTCCCGATAAAAGCTGTCGAACTTGAGCTTATCGAGTGTTGCCTTTTCCCCTTTCAATTCCGGGTTCCATTTTTTGGCATTCTTTCGCAAAGACAAAATCCATTGGTCCGTATAAGCAGGGCTCACGCAATGTGTTTGTACGTCAAAGATAAATTGTCCGGCGAGCGCTTGCGTGCGCCCCTGGGCAATAGCAAGATCGGCGGCTTCGGCTGGGTCGACCGCAAAAAACCTGCCGAATACGGAGTTCATGGCCATAAAGACGACTGCCGTGCCTCAGCTAGTGGATAGAAATTCCCGTCTGCTTAAGGCCAGTTTCTGACTGTATTTTGCGGTCAGTTCTTCGGCGAGTTGCTGAACTCTACGCTGATCTGCGCTTTGATGGGGCCGTTCGCATTCGTCCGCGGGGATGGTTCTCATGGGCACGGGAAAAACTAGTTCATCTTGAGTTGCTATTCTACTCTTTTTGGATTTCATGTAAATTCCCCCTGTGTTAGGCCTGCTCTGTTAATAATGCACTGTAAATCACTACTGTCCGGTTTACTTTGATGTGATATCGGTATGTTAGGGCATTGCATTTTCCACTGTGACCTATGACAGTTTGTGTGGTTAAATCATATCAGTCAGTTACGCACCTAAAGTTAACGAA
>JBKQMK010000255.1:0-3767 GCA_052146735.1 Desulfomonilaceae bacterium
CCGATGTGGCCCATAATCAGTTTTCCCAGGGGCCTTCCTGCCAAAGTTGGTCTTCCGTCTTCTTTCGCAGGGTCGGCTGCTCTCGAAGGAACAGCGGCGAGGCCCATTATTAGTACCGATGCCAGAACCATGCATATTGCTTTAGTGTTCATCGTTTCAACCTCCGATAGAGTTTTTGAATTCCGAGACAGGCCGCCGATCGATCATCGCGTCTCTTTGGTAGGGTAGTGTTCGAGGGGTGCGTGAGGTTACATGTTTGAAAGCTTTTTTCTGCACTTCTTTTTCGGATCTCGAGGTTCTCTGTTACGAGTGTGACTGACGTTCCCCAAATTTGACCAAATTTCGCCTCCGATAGACACCGAATAGACACCAAAGTTGAATCGCCGCCCGATATCAGCTAGAATCAGACCTTCTTCAGGGCCCAGGTATACTAGGTTGCAGGGTCTAAACCATCGCCTTGTCGTGCTGGCAGCTTTTCTCGGAAACCGTAATGAGGATTAACAATTCGACCTGATGGCCGCGTCGAGAAAGGAGCTTGAGGCTATGTATGATAAAAAGGAAGTCTGTGAAAAGATAAGAGAAATCTGTCCCGATATTGGTGAATGTGGGATAGATGTTGATGTGGAGTATGATGAAGCGAAAAAGGCCTGGATAGTTGATCTGAAAAAGGACCAGCATGAACTCAAGACGCATTTAGAACCTAAAGACGCGGCTGTCTGCATGGCTGGAAAACAATGCATCTCTCTGGGCGTTCAGATCGCCCAGTTGAAAGAAAACATCAAGGCCCGTTAACCTAGCGGTTTCGTTGACAGGACCTGGAACCATTTTGACAGGCAAGCGTTTCTTGGGAGCAACTCATTGATTGAATAATTGAACTGCGAAATCAACGGGAAGGCCGTCTTTCTACAATGCCCCGATAAAATTGAGCCCCGTTGTTCGCCATCAGGACTTCCGATCTGTTCGCAGGTTGTCAAGAATCACGGGATGATTTCCTTCATCTTGAAGCGGCCTCCCTTTGCAAAAGCGTCTCCACAATGTCCCCATTTCTTTCCCAAGCCCCTCCTTCTACCCCCCTCCCAACTTTTGCTTCCTATGGACGCCATTTGGACACCAAGGGCGGTCCGCCCAGGGAGCTCTCCCGATGTCGGGAGAGTTGAATTGCGGACAGATTGCCTCAACAAATCTCCTTTCTTGATTCAGCGCGAGGTTCATCGGACCATTTGCAGGGCCTCCAATTGGTTGAGGAAGTATCAACACTCAATCCTAGAGCAGTCTTACCGACATTCCCCTGTAAAAACGAAACACATTGATGGCCATCAAGACCTGTCACTGGCGATGGTCACCCCAAAAGTAACCAAAAAAGTGGCGAGAGACTGCTTCCCGCCTCTTCGTGTTCGGTCTCTGCTTCCAAGCAGAAAACTCAGCCCAAGCACACGTTGACACGTCAGATAGGATTGATTAGTCTCTGGGTCCAACTTGCTCAGTGGTACTAGCTTGTCCTCGTCGGCTTCGGGAGTATTTTCCGAGATGTCTAATCAGATTACCTTGTTTCCCGTCACTTCGTTGCGGACACCAAATCGCGGCACCCCCTATTAGTCAGATAAGTTATAAGTCTTTCAGAGAGAGAAGTATCACAAGGGCAACGGTGGCGGGCGCGGCAAGAGGCATCACGGAGCGATGACTATCAGCTGTGAAGATATCAGCATACCTAATAATTGGTATCTGCACCGAGTTTTTCTAGTACCCTTCTACAAAAAGCCCTCGACACCGCCAAGTTGAAGTAGGGGCCTAGTATTTCGCTCTTTTGACCGTCGAGGCACCGGTGCGCCAAATGGCGTAGCGGCTAATCAGATTACCTGGCAGGTTGCCCAGAAGTATAATTCCAGACCCATCGGGCCAAGATTGGACTCACCACCGGCGTGTGAGACTCATTTCCTTTCATCGTATCCTACCATTTGGAATACCCTTCTGTGTCAAGGCTTTGCGAAGCGGCCCAGGAACAGAATGGTGTTCGTCGGATTATGTCGAATAAAGAAAACAAAGGGTCTATCAGCCCTGAAAACTGTTTTTCGCGGGTTTATTGACCCAGAGTGTCGTCCGATGCTAGCAGTGGCGGCAGCCGCTTCAGTGCCTTCCTCGTTAACATCTACGAACGCTTTGTGCACGACTGCACTTACATGGAGACCTTTGGTCGTATTCATCCCCGAGAAATCGGCTTCTTTCGAGAAGGCATCCGTCATACCGATGGCTTTCAAGATAGAATCAAGCGGATACACGGGAGTATTCTTCTTGAATTTCGGAAAATACACATCCACCTTCGTCTCCTTCAGCTCGTGAAGCCACTTGGAAACCGTATCCGGATTGAGCCTCTTCTCGAAATCTTTCAAAGAAACACCTTTTGCAGGGAGCAGCACGACCATTGAGAGTTGCCCTTCCTTGTAAGCCATTGCAAGTGCCTGAAATCCGTCACCCGTTGCGTAGCCAAACACGCCCTCCCGATTCATCATGGGTATGGTGGTTTTCTTGCCATCCAAGGACGCAAAGGGAGCATCCTTTGTGAGTTTTTTTTCGAATTCCGAGTCCCACTTGCCCTTAAAGTATATTGCATTGGCAAGAACAAACCGGGTCAGTGTGTTGATAGCTCCCTCTGTTATCAAATCCTTGATTTTATCTCTGGTCTGCTGCGCTACCCACTTGTTGATCTCATCTCTGGCGGATTCGGGATCCCTCTTAAAATCCAGCTCACTTGGATGTGCTCCATAGGTGTTTCCCATGAATTCCAAATACTCCGGTTTGAAATCGTAACCTTTCTGAAGCCAAAACCCGTTGGCCAGATTGAGTTCGCTCTCTCCCTTTAGGATTGAATCAGCCAGATCACGATTCAGGGAACCGAAATCAGCAGCCAAGCATTCGCGGTCCGATTTGGAGTGCAGAACTTCGGCTATCTGATCCCGTGTTTGTCCCCGCGCACCGGCGCAGACCATAGATAGGGCAACGGAAATACTGTAAGGGGAAAAGAAGAGGTTTGAATCCTTAAGCTTGAGCTTCTGATACAGTTCCAAGCCAAACGCATTAATTGCGTTCGCGGCTGCCTCTTGTCGCGACCCGGCATCCGTTGCCCAGGAAATACAAGACCAGAGCACGCTTGAAATAACCACGGCAACCATGAACAAGAACCACTTTTTTCGTTTCATGAGAATGTTCCTCCTTGCGGCAATATATTCAATCCGGTAGGATTCACCATTCAGCAGCGCGTATTCACTACTACATTAACCAAGTGAGGAGGCCCCTTAATCGGCAGACCCATCTATTCTTCACTGTAAACTTCAGATGCACAAGATAATGCTTAGGTTCAGATCGGTTTGCTGAAGCATTGTAAGTGCGCCGAATGCTGAGGTCCGCCACTTGTAATAATCAATTGATTCCCCTCTATTATTCAGGCTTTTTCCGCGTACACCCGTCGTACAGTTGGTAAAAGGTACTCGCCCCAAATCTTCTCCTGTTCGGAGATTAACCACCACTTAGCGGGGCAAACGAAGCGACGGGTCTCCGTAGACCATATACTTCATTGCTTCGAAAAAAATGCTCGGCGGGTACCAACTCCGCGTAGGCTTAAGATTCGCAAGATGCTCTTTACGGAAATGGATCATTGCCTTTGCTCCGCAATTGTATTACAAGCGTCCCCCAGGTCAACGGGGAGGTGGCAGGGCAATGCAGCAAGAGCGTTTGAACCTTGTTGAGTTCCAGAGGAAATTTGGGACTGAAGA
>JBKQMK010000256.1:0-4520 GCA_052146735.1 Desulfomonilaceae bacterium
CCAAGGACAATTACGACAGTCGCAACGTCAAATCCAAAGCGTATAAGTGGCGCATGCATGCTAGTCGGTTCAAATCTGCCCACGGCAATCACAACAGCCGCAGCTCGACTGAGAATGCATCCGATGAGCCAGATGCTCCCTCCGTAAGAGATAAATAAGAAAACATAAGCTATAGTCGAATACAAATCAGCATCCCGAAGGTGCAGAAAGTACACGACAAACCAGAGACTCATCTCCGCAAACAGGATCAGTGTGACGGGTAAGACGAGGCCGCCTAAAGAATAGGAGAGGCCTGTATTGAATCTCGCGTCAAGAATGCCGAGCGCTTTGCGGACAGACTTATATATGAGCATCACGACGCACACACCGACCAGGAAATACAAAACCAATCCTATCCATTGCCACAGAGTCTGTCCGAAGATTTCCGACCTGCTCCATCTCGGCAGCCAATCCATGACTTCTTTCGGAACATTTATCCCTACCGTAGAAGTCAACTGGTCGAAGAGTGCTCCTTCTGCGCCGGGTCTGTAAGGCAGGTTCCTGACTTTCTTGTAAAATTCTTGCGATCTTTTTACCGTGTCAGGTGAAAAACGGAATTCCCCACTGGCAGGCCCATCTTTGGCAACCGAAATGGTGATATCTGTGGGGGGCAGGGTCCAACTGGCCAGCTTCTGGGTTTCAACAGTCTTGGCGTCAGGGATCTCCTGCAGGGGCGGCATTTCTATTCGATCAAGCGTTTCCTTGAGGTATCCGGCAGCATACAACCCCAGTACAGGCCTTATGGCTTCAGGTTCCCCGTCGAGATTGAGGCAGCGCTCAGCGAGATTGAGGGAAGCTAAGAAATGGTCCGATTGGCCAGCCTTGTAAGCTGCTACGGCCTTGTTCATTTCATCTAGAAAACTCTTAAGTGTGGCTCTGGGACTCGATGTATCCGGTCGAGCTAAGAGATAGAGGGCTTCGGCTGGTTCCGCATTCTTTCCGCAGACGACAAGCAACAGAAGACACAATACGGTGAGAAAGTAACAGGCGCGGCGAGGCAACTAATTAATCCTCCAAGTCGTTATTTCCAGCAAAAAATTTATAATAACATGGAACACCCCGAAAATTATCCCTGGCTGAATTGGTACTAATCAGCCCTTTAAGGACGAATCGTTTTCCAATCCCGTTTCCTGCTCGTGACAAGTATTCAACGGTTCTTAGGTTCGTGAGCGTCGCGGAAATTCGATGCATGATTAACCTCTTGGACTTGCGGGGAACTTCTCCAGGAGCCAATCGAAAACGGCTGCGTGATAGCCCGTTAAGTCTCCCGCCTGGCAGTGCCCAGCGCCACCCGATGGCCCATCGAAAATCCGTGTGGTCACGCTGCGTGCGTTGACGAGTGCTTTCTCGAAGTCCGCGGTCTGGTGGAACGGAACGAAATGATCCTCCGTACCTGCCAGCATCAATACGTCTTGGCGGATGCGATCGGCGACAGGCGCGAGAGTGTAAGCAGCGCAGGCCTTAATGGTTTCGTCGACGTCCTTGGTACCCATGGTCCACCGCGCATTGTGGTACGCCCACGAAACGGCAATATTCTTCAGCGCCTCAGGATTTTTCGCTGCGGAAAGGATTCGACCCGCGCACTCACCGAAATCGTATAAGGTGTCGAACGCCACTACGCCGTCGATGCGTTCTTCGAAGGCAGCGGCGCGTGGCGCGAAATAGCCGCCCATGCTCATGCCGATGAGTACAATCCTCGAAGGTTTGGCGTGAGTATGGAGAAATTCGTCGAGCACCGCTTTAACTGGCTTCTCCCATTCCGGTGTGTACGTAAGGCCGTACTTGCGCAGCGCCTGGCCCTGGCCTGGTCCTTCGTAAGTCAGCACAGAGTAGCCACGCTTAAAAGCTGCCTCGGCGAAATTTGGATAGTATTCCTCCAGAATCGAGTCGAAGCCGCCGCCAAACATGATTAATGGCTTCGTCTCGGCCCTTTGCGGTCCCGGGTAGTACAACGCCCGCAGGCTCCCCGCGCCGTACGGTACGGTGATGCGTTCGTAGCGGACGCCGAGCGTGTCCAGGCCCTTAAAGAAATAGCTACCTGTCTTCTCTAATGATTCCTGACGCCTGGGATCGTCGGGCGGGAGCAGAAACTCAGCCATGCGCTCGTACGTGGAAGCGCGCATGTAGGCCCCGCCTTTGCTGAGGGAATCTTGTGTGCGCTCGGCCAGCGCAAGTACGCGATCGGCCGTAGCCTTCCACGCGGTGTACCAGCTCTGTACATCGCCTTCGGCGATGACCTTCACCGTTTCCAGAGCTTCGCCCAGGTCGGCGCAGTTGGCGAGGATGTATCCCGCATTCCGCAACGTCTCAGAGTGGAATGTCTGATTGGCGAAGAAACGTCCTCTTGGGCTGACCGCTTGCGCGGGGCCTGCTTCTGGAACTGCACTTGCATTCGTCATGGAATTCTCCTTTTGTTTCAATCCGGAATTATGCGGCAGTCTTGCCATTTTGGGGTCTTCGGGACGATAACGGAGCGAGATATGGTTCCCGGAAGCCCGAAACGCTTGCCTTGTCTCCTCCCATAAGACCCGACAAAGACAAAACCGCCGTAATGTTGATGAAAAAGCCCCCATTTTCCTTATTTTGAGCATACTTAGCCCAACGCTCCTCCGTCAACCAGAATGTCTTGACCCTCACCGGAACACTGCTTGGTAGTATCCAGCCAAGGGGAAGGCTGAAGCCACATGGACTTGCCACCTCCTGCCGTGATAGGGACAATCCCATTCTTCCTCTAAGAGGATGACCGCATGGACACCAGGACAAGGATATGTTCACAGCAAAGGGCATCCCATGCCTCGCCAGGTTCTGTCTTACAGCCCGCGTCTTGATTGCTCCTGTTCCGCACCGGCCTCTGCGTTCCGATCTCAAGCCCAATTTCTCTCTCCGCCTCGATTGACCTGCCGATTACCATTCCGATACTCGCACCGTTCTGCCCAGGGCTAATCCCGTCAAAATCAAATACGGTCTTCAGGACTTCTAAGGCTAGGATTGTGAAGCTGCAAGTATGTGAATTGCTTAATGCCGCTCGGCTCACCGGTATGCCCGGGGTCAATCTTCGCAACCCCGGGCCTCACATTCACACTCTCCACTTAAAGGTCCCGAACGTCTCGGGATTCATAACTTCGTCAGGTATTTCTATTCCGAACACAGCGCTATCCTGCCTGAGCCGTATTCGCATCTCGTTGTCTGGAATGAGGATTTCTTCCTCTCTGGGGAATTCCTCACCTTGCTCGGTCTTGAAGAATTCCACCACACGAAAGGTCCATTTCACTTTTCCCGCAGAACCCATCTCCTGCGACTTGACGACCAAGAAGTGCTTCTTGGAAATCCATGTGAGCCTTTCGCCACTTTCCCCGGGGCATTTGATTCGGATAACGTAGCAATCTCGGCCGTCCACCGCTTCCTCTTTAACGAGTTCAGCAGTCTCGTCACTCTTGGGTATTAATCCTTGGATCACGATCTTCGCGATGTTCTCAACCGCAGCCAGAGGAACAGACTTGCCAACGACTGGAAGATACATGAGTGCTTGCGGCTCGTTGCCCTCATGCACGAGCAGTAAAAAGCGCATCCCTTTGGATTGCGGCGGGGAGTCTAAATCCACGAAGAAATTGGCTCCGTCCTTTCGAATCTGAGCCATCAACCAGAGAGTTTGGTCGGACAAAAGTTTCTTGGCCTTATAGGTCTTGACAGTGGCCGCAATGCGGAAACTCTCACCCAAATTCCGCTTCATGATACTCTGGTCAAGGATTTCCTGAGCGGTCAATGCGTGCAGATCAGTCGGCGAGCACCAGAGCAGAATTGAAAGAACAACAAGAACAAAATAGTTGTAGGAACGGATCATGACGTGTATGCCTCCTTTTGGTTGATGCCCTGAATAGAGGCAAGACTGGTGCCAATTCCTCCGGAAGTGAGAAAACAGATAAGAGTTGAATTTGACAAAGTTATTTTACAGAGGGGCGTTATGATTGAACGTAGTTTTTTTGAACGGCTTGCCAGTTTGTGTTAGCGTATTGTGACGCGACTTTCAGCAACTCATTTTGGTGTCACAGAATTACAACATACCGAATTTGTGTGTCACAATCCACTAACACTGATTGAGAACCGTACCAGCCCCCTTTGCTGGCTTCTTCCATCCGGCATAGTCTCAAGGAGGATGCTATAATCGGCACTGTTGCACGGCGCGGCGAAAATCCGAGAAGTCAGTCCGCATAAAGAAGTTGAACCATCGTTCGTAACCGAGCCGACCGCTATGTGGGGGCCGGCTGTGGTCTCGATCCGGCGGGCATTGGCGGTAAGGTTCACCCAATTTCATTAAGCTGGACCGGGGGCTTGCAAGACGCCCGGGGATCATGTACGGCCACTGGCTGGAGTAAGCTCGCATCATTCGATACTTGCACTCGATAGCACTTTCATTCAGGGGATTGTACGAAACCGGAGGGTCTCCGTTAGGAAAGCTGTTGATCTTCCACCAGCCGTAGCGA
>JBKQMK010000257.1:0-6920 GCA_052146735.1 Desulfomonilaceae bacterium
ATCGGAGTCCGAGGTGACGAATGGACGGCAAGATGAAACTGTCTCAAAACACGGGATGAGATTCAAGTCGTGCCACGATTGAGGCAGGCATGTATTTTATTGCCCTCACCCCGACCCTCTCCCGGAAGGAGAGGGAGCCCTTGGAGGCCATCGTATAGTCCCCTCGCCCTATGGGTGAGGGTGAGGGGACATTCGTGCTACGATTTTATCCGTTTCATGCGTATTGAGACAATCTCAGATGCCCGTCCCACCGAAGAAGGGATTGCTTTCCCGCGGAACGCAGGATGTCACTTCTCGCAATGATAAGCTGAGACATGGCGAGCGATAAGAATCATGCTTGTGGTTCCGATCGTGCGCGGGTAATTCGGACAAAACTTTCAAGAATCCTTATAACGTCTCGAGGCGAAAAAGGATAAAGACAGAAGCTCGCATGCGCTCCTACCGTGGCGAAAGGTGGGAATATCACGGGTCGCACTGCTTCAGAACGTAAATATAAGTACCTTCAAACTCTGCAATCAGGCCATCCGCTGTTGGAGATCCCTCGGTTCTGCTACCAAATGCGATGCATACCGCGTCACCTCCTTTAATACCTGCGTTTTCTTCGATTAGAAGAGGCCACTGGTTACTGTGATGCCGCCAGGTATTTCTCACGCAAAAAGGGATTCTTGCTTTGTAGACTTGCAGAATAACCGCTGATTCCGTAACCCAATTTGTCCAGTTGAAGTAGATAATCGCTCTATTGTTTTCGTGCTGCTTTAGATATTTTATCAGCGACTGAGATAGATATTTTGCCTTTTCGGACCCCTGCGGCGGTGACGTGGAATAGGCGATGAAGTGCCAAACGTTGACCGACGTCAGCACCAGAACAAGCCCCACGGCAACCATGGAAGCCATCCGTACGTGCTGCCAAGCAGGCCTCACTCGGTCTATGATCATCGCACCGGCGACCGCCCAACTCGCGACACCCAGAGATGAGATCCACACAAAAAGATACCACCAGTAATCTCGTGCGTGAATGCACGAATAGGCCGCGGCTAAGGCAGCGATGAAGACCAGGAGAGCCAATTTGGCACGGTAGACGTATCCGCGTCGCACGGCGTCAATGTATGCAATCGGCAACAGGACAATTTGAAAAATCGAAGAAACTACTGTGAGCAACTCATATTCAAAGTCCGGAAACCCGGGAAATAGACTCCTTATAGGAGTCATGGGGAACCATCCAAAAGCTTTTGAAAAACTGAAAATCGCATCTTCGACGAAAGTTTTCGTGCTGCCTGAAATAAAAAAGTGGAATAATTTTCTCAGATTGCCCAGATTACCGAGATACTCATTCATTAATGGCGGTAGCCACATAATTACGAACAACGCTATTGTCGCCACAATAGATACGATCGTGGCTCTTGTTATCCCTTCACGCCGAGTGGCCTGTACGAACAGAATCAGAGAGACCCCCATCAGCACCGAGACGCAAGGGACAACCGAAACGTGAGTTTGAACCAAAAATGATCCAAGGCCGACCATTAAGGGCAAGGACAAGGGGTTTCCCAGCGTAACGGAGGCGCAACAGAACGTGAAAGCACAAAAAGGCAGAACTATAACATATGGATTCCAAGGGCTTGTAAAGACAGAAGGACCGAAGGCGTAAAAGAAAAATGGCAACAATGCAATCGTGCAGAAAACAAGTGTAGAATCATTCTTCTTCGATACGGAATAGAGAACTACTAGTATCAATGCCGCACAAAAGCAATTCATCAACCTGGCAGACAGGAACAAACTTGACGCGCTTTGACCTGAAAATATGTACAATGGAGCGAGAAGGTAAAAATATGCTGGCCCTGGATGATTCCAACCGAATCTAGAATACGGTCCCACGGTCTGTTTGCCCTGCGCAGCATGGCACGTATAGAGTTCCAGCATGGCCATGTCAACTTCAGGATAGACTTCTGAAAAACCCACGCTCATCGTGAAAGTCAAAGCACTTAGAAGGAGGGGGAGAATGGCGATTGTCCCAAAGAAGGCAATCCATCGTCTTTCAGACGTGTCTCTCTTAGCTTCCGGCTCAGTCTTCGTCGACAATCGATCCGGGGGTGAATTCATCTCAGACACATTCTTTTGTGGTGCGAGAATCTTTTCGCACTCGGGTTACCATTCCTCTTCCTCGAAGTCCTCGTCGCCAACTTCTCGCCCATGCTGTTAACCCCGCTCCAGCGGAAGCGTCTAGTCTTTCTGGATTTCGGCGTAAGCCGAAATGACGGATTCAGTGAGACGGCCCCAGTGAGTATACCACGGCTCAGCCTGGTAGGGCGGCCCATGGCCGCCGCCGATTTCCAACGTCGGGGGGCACGGCCCGCACTACCCATCTGCTCAGGGCCGAGGGGGGCGTCATTGCAGCGAACGCGGGAATCCAGAATTTCCGGCGGAAGCAGTTACCTCTAACTGAAATGGGCCGGGTGATCTTAATAACTCTTAACCTGGATTCCCGTTTTCACGGGAATGACCGCCTACAATAGTTTTTCACAAATCCGTCGGTATGGTATTGTGGATTTGTCAGACGGTCGAGCGTGTTGGGATTCGGAATGAGCTTGCAGCCCAGAAGGAGGCATCTAATGCAATTGACACTGGATCGAAGCGATGGAAGCGTGACCCGCGTTTCTCTTTCGGGGAAACTCGATGTGGCCGGAGAAGAAGCGATCGGGGATCAATTCAGGCGTCTTATAGATTCTCACGACACACATTTTTTGATTGATATGAGCCAGGTGTCCTATCTCGCTTCGCTCGGCATACGGTTGCTGTTCGCAGGCGCAAAAGCCCTGTCAGCGGACGGCAAAAAGCTGGTCGTCCTTGACCCGCAGCCGATGGTGGAGGAAACTTTAATGACATCAGGCACAGCCAAGCTGGTACCGATAGCTCACGGTGAAGATGAGGCCCTGGGGTTGATGTAGACGATGCGGCAGAGTCCGCCGTCACCGAAGCCGACGGCTACCAATTTTTGCAACCGTTCAGTAGGGACACCCCTTTCTTGATGACTCACCGCAGAAGGCGCGGAGAACGCAGAGAGCACGGAATCCTCCGCGTTCCCTGCGCTCTCCGCTGTGGACGATTACAATTTTTTAAAGATCGCACTTCTAAAGCGGACACAACTTTTCGCAATTACAATTAAGAACCGATGCAACAGATCAACCTATTGATGCGAAACAATCTGAAGGAGCTGGCGGCTCTGATGGACAAAGCCAGCGCCTTCCTGGAATCTCAGTCTTTGCCGGGACCCGCTGTTTACAAGGCTAATCTGGTACTGGAAGAAGTCCTAACGAACATTGTCAAATACGCCTTTGAAGACGCAGTTGAGCATGAAATAAGCGTGCTCCTGGAAGTCAAGGATACCGATCTGCTGATTAGGTTTGTGGATGATGGGCGGGATTTTGACCCGCTTTCTGTACCACCCCCGGTCATGAAGGAGTCCATCCAAGAACTCACCGAAGGCGGTCTGGGCGTCCATCTCGTACGAAAGAGCGTCAACTCAATAGAATATTACCGCGATCAATCCAAGAATGTCCTGGAAACAAAGATCAGCCTCCTCACCTGAAATGGTCTGTGAGTCTTTTGCCATGCACGTCAATCTTACGGCTTAATTCCTCATGTATTCCGACAACTCACCCGGCGAACGAGGGCCCGAAACTGTCTCTATACTCTTGTCTGAGGGCTCAAGCCTTTCATCACGACAAGCTATCACTGCCATAGGGCCGCTGGGCTACCAGTTTGATGTTTGCGATGCCAATCCGGCTTGCATTGGCCGATTCTCGACCTTTGTACGTCGTTTCTATCGATGCCCCGCTTGGTCAGAGAACCCTGGAGATTATCTGGACTTCATTTTCCACCGGCTAGAACGTGGCAGCTACGACGTTTTGCTGCCGGTTCACGAGCAGGCATTTTTGTTTTCTGCTGCAAAAGATCGACTTGTGTCAAAAGTGGGGATAGCTATCGCGGACTTCAGCAGCTTCACTTTGCTCCAGAGTAAGGCGACTTTCGCCCGACTCCTCGCGGATCTCGGTCTTCCCCACCCGAGAACCAGCCTTGTTAATAGACGAACACAATTAGAAGGAATGAGCCATTTTCCGTACTACGTGAAGGCGCCTTATAGCACAGCAGGGTGTGGCGTGTGGCGCATAGACAATGCTGAAGATCGATCTCACGCAATAATTACTCTGGAAAAACAAGGCTTGCTCAGGGGCAGGACTGATATTGTAGTGCAAGATGTTGCATTTGGCGTACTTAGCCAAGCCCAAGCTGTGTTCGAACAGGGACGACTTGCAGCGGTGCACTGTACCAGCCAGCAGGCCGAAGGGATAGGTGGAAGCCAAAGCGCACGCCTCGGCGTAGACCACCCTGCCGTTCGGCATCACCTGGCAATGTTGGGTCGTCATCTTGATTGGCATGGCGCTCTCACCCTGGATTATCTATTCGATGTTGCCACTGGAGAGCCCGCGTACATTGAGGCCAACCCCCGACTCGTTGAGCCGATGAATGCCGTAATGAGCGGAGTGAACCTTGCGGAGATTCTAATTCGGCTCTCATTGGGTGAATCCTTCAGCAAAGCGCCGGTGAAAATAGGCCGCTTTGGAGTCCGTAGTCACAGTCTGCTGGCGACGCTATTGGGGATTGCAGATCGTGGCGGATCACGGCTTCGGCTTGCCAACGAGTCATTCAGTGCGATTCTCAAACATGGAGCTTATAGAGACAGTCTGGAGGACTTGACCCCTATTACGACGGATTGGCAGAGTCTGATTCCCATGGCATTCGTCGGTCTGCAATTGTTGATAAGCCCGGCGAGAGCAAAACAAATCGCGGGCCACGCTGTTTCAACCTATGCGCTCACGCAAGAGGCGGTGGAAAAGATTTGCAAACTTGAGATGTCTGTGAAGCCCACCAATTAGATCCGAAAGACGAATTCATCCAGAAATTTAGCATTTATTTAACGTTAGTTGAGAGGAACCGGGGCAGAAAGACAAAAAAGTGGGCAAGCCTCCGCGCAGAACCGAGGCGGAATCCTACTTTTTCTCGCGCTCCAGATCCCTCATCCGGCGATCGTAATCTTTCCAGAACTGGCGTTCGCAGCTCTGAATACATCGCGCGTCAAGCTCCATGCGTGGCATGTCGAAACAACTTGTATGCCTCCGGGGAGACGGAGGTGAAACGAACAGTGACCTCACAGCGGTCCCCTATCATGGTTGATGAAACCACCTTTGCATAGACTTCTCCAGGTACCAACTCCATGTCGTCATTAAGGATTAACAGCCTGATGTCCTCCCATTGGCCTATTGCAGACTCCAAGACCATCACTGCGGAAGTAAGAGAGATATGAGTGATGCGGGCCGTAGCTTGAGCCCCTGCAAAGATTTTTTGATTCAATCGATATATCTGCACATTGATAGGCCGTTCGAGCGGGACCGGCGTTTGGTCTCTGTCGGGCAGATGCGCCTCGTGAGGGCCTTTGATACCGCGGACGTCATACAGAGTTACCTGCCCAGGGACACCTTTCATCTCGACTTCAAGAACATTTCTGATATCGAGGAATTGAGAAAGTTTTTCGTAGGTGGAACTGCTTATCAGTACCTGCCCTCCAACTGTGTAGGATTCGATCCTCCCGGTGAAGTTCACCTGCGAACCCACTGCGCCGTATTTTGCTCGTTTCTCGGATCCAATGTTACCAACAACAACTGAGCCGGTGTTCACAGCGACGCCCATGTCAAGCCGTGGAAGCCCATCGGCTTCATTAAGGGAATTAATCTCATCCATGGCAGCTTGCATCTTGAGAGCGCAAGCCACGGCGAGAGCTGGATGATCGTCTAATGGTTCGGGAGCACCGAAGAAGGCGAGAATCCCATCTCCTATGATCTCGTCGATGGTGCCCTGGTAGTCAATAAGGATTTCCACCATCTTGCCGAGGTATCGGTTGAGAAATGCCAGGACCTGCTGGGGCGGCATGCTCGACGTAAGCGCGGTGAACCCCCTGAGATCAGACATTATCATCGTAATCTCACGGTTCTCGCCTCCAAGCCGCAGCCCGTCTTTGGACTCAAGAAGTCGATTCACTACCTCGCGCGTCAAATAGCGACCGAACGTGTCCCTTATCCTGTCCCTCTCTTTGAGTCCTTCAGTCATGCGCATAAACGATTGGGCTAGTTGCCCGACCTCGTCAGTGGTGTGAATGTCTGTGAGGTCTATATCCAGGTCCCCGTGGGCAACTTTTCCCGTTGCCGCGGCCATCCTGCGCAAGGGTCGAGCGATGGACCTGGCCACCAGCCCGCTGACCACGAGCAGAAGAATCAAACCCCCTACTGCCAACAGCACGGTTCTCTGGTGCAGGCTGGTCATTTCAGCCAGCAGCTCTTTCTTGGGGAAGACCGCGCCCAGGGACCATCCGGGTGAAGGAATTCTGGCATAGGCCAAGAAAGCGTCCTCGCCGCTCAGGGCAGGACCGATTGCCACGAAGCCAGACTCTTCCCTTTCCATAGCCAGGCCGATGCTGCGCAGCGCGGGGTCGTGCCGCTCCTCCGCGAGGCTGAACATGGACTCGGACATAATCATTTCGGGGTCGGGGTGAGTGACAAAAGCGGCGGTGTCTGAAGTGATAAAACAATATCCCGTGCGGCCCACCTGTACGGAACAAACCAGGCTGGTCAGCCATTCGAGGGAAACATCGGCAGTGACGATCCCCTTCACTTTCGAGGCCGCGCCGCCTTCTCCTCTTTCAAAAAAGGGACGGGCATACGTGGTCATAATGATGCCGCCGGCACCTTCATCGAAGTACGGGTCAGTCCAAACCGGAGCTTTGAGCACTTTAGGGAGGTGATACCAGTCCTTGGTGAAATAGTCGTACGAATCTGACCCGAGCTGTTCGTATGTGAGCCCGGATTTGCCCT
>JBKQMK010000258.1:0-4326 GCA_052146735.1 Desulfomonilaceae bacterium
ACCATCTCTCGCGACTCCGGCGTTAACCTCTTGTAGCCCCAGATGCCACGCTGAAAGGTTACCTCTCTGCTGTGACGAACCCAGTAGTGGGGGAGATTCACCTCAAAAAACGACAGGCTATCGGCCACCCTCAGAAGGTCTGATCTATCGTCTCCTCCTGTTTCATGGAGACACACGAGCCGGAAGACCTCTTCTGTCACGGACTTGTCCACTCGACATTCGTCAAGGATCTCTTTTACAATCAGGGCACTGTTCTTGGCGTGGGCGGCCTTGAATTCTTCAAAATCCTGGAAGTCTGACTTCCTGACTCGCCTACTGCTTACTGCACGGTCGATATCGTGACCGAGAGCCGCAATCCGGAGAGCTTCGCCAGCACAAGGCGCGTGCCTGAGAATCCACTCCAAGGTGTTCGACGAATGAATGAGGTCCTCTGGTACGGGGGAACCCTCAATCACGGAACGGATACGTTGTATCGCCAGCTCAGTGGCCACCATTGCTTCCGGAACGGGCGAAATGAAGGGATGATGATTGCTCACGGTTGAGTTCCGTCCGCACGTAGTCTCGGCTCATCTTCTCCTCTTGTGCCTTTGATGAACGCCTCTGTCATGCGATGGGCTTCTTCGTCGGCGTACTGCACAGGTGGGTGCTTCATGAAGAAGGCAGCAGGACCGTAAAGGACCCCTCCTTCGCCCCGGTCAAGAGCGAGCTTGCAACACCGAATGGCGTCGATAACAACGCCGGCCGAATTGGGGGAATCCTCCACTGACATACGGAGTTCCAATTCAACCGGTGCATCTCCGAAAATCCTTCCCTCCATCCGGATGAAGCAGACCTTCCTGTCCTTTTGCCAGGGCACGTAGTCGCTCGGCCCTACGTGAATATTTTCGATACGAATGTCATCACCCGCAACCGACAGCACTGCCTCGGTCTTAGACTTCTTCTTGGAAGACAACCGATGACGATCGAGCATATTCAGAAAGTCCGTGTTTCCTCCGGTATTTAGTTGGTACGTCCTTTCCAGCTTCACCCCTCGTTTTTTGAACAGATCGGCCAAAGTTCGGTGAAGAATGGTTGCCCCCAACTGGGATTTGATGTCGTCTCCGATAATGGGAAGATGCCGATCAGCAAAGCGTTTTCCCCATATCGGATCGCTGGCGATAAATACGGGTATGTTGTTGATGAGACCCAAGCCTGCTTCGAGAGCGCACTCCGCGTAGAATCGAGTTGCTTCTTCCGATCCGACCGGCAAGTACGTTAATAGGATCTGTGCTCCTGCATCGCGGAGGGTCCGTACTATTTCTTCCTTCTCTGGTTCAGGTTCATCAGACTTCACGAAAGTGAGACTCTCATGATAGTCCCACATATGGTCAGAGATACCGTCAAGCACGCGGCCCATCCTCACTCTCACGCCCGTGGGTGGAACGTTGTCGCACAAGCGCATGGTACAATTTGGCGGCGCCAATGCTGCCTCCGAGAGTTCCCTGCCCACTTTTCTCATATCGATATCGAATGCGGCCACGGCGGAGATGTCGAAGGGCTTGTAACCCCCGATGTGCCAGTGCATCAGTCCTACCGAGTCTGCGGCGGTCTTGTTCCTATAAAATTGGATGCCCTGCACGAGCGAACTTGCGCAATTGCCAACACCTACAACTGCAACTCTGATCGGTTCCACGTTGAAGTCCATATCCAAGGTGAAATTCTTCGTTTCCCGAATCTCGAACCGAGACGGGCCTGTTTCAAAACCATTTCGGTCCCACAAGGAGGCCAGCATCAGCCTACCACACGCTGCTGCATGAAGGAAGACGTCCGTCCAAATCACATGCCTGTCCGTTTGGTACGAAATCATTCTTGAAAGCTTGCTCATCTTCAAATTAATGCTATTGCGCAACTTGTTGATTGTTCCTGTGGTCAACTGTAGTATGTGCCCCGCCGGAAACAGTGGCTCCACAGTTTGCATTCCGAGAAGATGGGGAGAGTTCTATGATGTCGTCGGGCAGTCCTCCAATAGGTTCATGGCAGACCAAACCAACTGATCGTTTCGTGCTCAAGTGGATCAAGATCAACCTTTCAGCTCCAATCACACCGCTCCTTGTAGAATTCAGATGGTTGAAGCCGTGGATGATCACAGTTGCTTCCACGGTGATAGGGATTTCCGCCGGTTTGACCCTGGCTTTGGGTTGGGGTTTTCTTGCCGGCCTACTGGCCGCAGCAGCTCAAATTCTCGACGGAGTCGATGGACAGTTTGCTCGCCTTACAGGCCAGGAGAGCAGGGCAGGCGCTTTCCTCGATTCAGCTTTGGATCGCTACCCTGACGGTTTCTTGGTAATTGGTCTGATCATTTTCAATGAGCAAATGGGATTGCCGGCATGGTTGCTCATACCGATGGGTGGGCTGGCCCTCATTGGTAGCGGTCTCATCAGCTATTCCAGTTCTCGGGCAGAAAACCTTGGGATTCGCTTCGGTGGTCCGACCCTGGCCAGCAAGGGCACAAGAACAACGGTGATAGCTGTCAGCAGTATTTTGAGCCCTGTCCTCACTTTCATGCCGGTTGCGGCGCTATGCTATTTGGCGTTCCACACCAATATGGTGGTCTTGTATCGAATAGGCGTGGCTTTCAACATGAAAGCTCAGCAGGGATAAGCCTTCGACAGAGCATTCCAAGGCGAGGCATTCCGATACGGACCCCGAAATACGGGAAGCCATTATGGGTCACGGAGACAGGGCTCGAAGCGTGCGAGAGCGGTATGGTCATATAAGCGATCAGGAACTGATCAAGGCGATAAATCTAATGACCTTCGATCACGGGCAGACAGAAATATGGTTATCCAACCCAAAATAAAAATCCCTGAGAGGGGCAAGCTCTCAAGGATCAATGAAACTAACCTATTCAAAATTGAAACAAGGGCAAAATTCTTTTGCCCTTGACACCAGGGAATTACTGAGCCGGAAATTCCCTGTGTTTTTGGTGCGTTGTGGCGGGAGCGACGAGACTCGAACTCGCGACCTCCGGCGTGACAGGCCGTCATCCCACCAAATAATATCAACCACATGCCTCGATACTTCAGTCATTTCGATCCCTGTCGATCCTTTTCAGTCCTTTTCGATCCCTTTCAGTCCCTCAGCGCGTGATCAAAATGTGATCAAAAACAAGAGGCGATTGATCGAAGCTATCGGGTGAGGACACCGCCGTGAGAGGGCGGAGGATACTCTTGACATATCAACGGCTTGTCCCTAATCCCCAGCGATTTCGAGCCAGATCAATACCAAACAGTCCCTACCTGTCCCCCAGGTGCTTCGTAAATGTTGGCAAAATGTTAGCAAGGAGGACGTGATCATCAGGTCGAACTCTTCGGCTTCAGATTCCGTAATTCGTCCCATAACCGACTTCCCTAAGTCCCCTCAAAAAATCAACACACATTGAGCGCCCATGTCCGCGCTATCGATACCAATCGCTTTTTCTCCCACGCCCTTCCACAATCCAGTCTGTGCATCCTCTGATCTCTAGCCAATATTCGCTTCCGATGGACACCATTTGGACATGTAGAGACCTAATGCTTCCGCTTGCCTTGAGTTGCCTGTTTGGGCTTTTTCTTACCTTCTTCATAGCTTGCATATCTCGCATAACGAGCGCCTTGGTAAGCCTCGTCATTTTTTGGATCTAATTTGAGGGCTCGATCATAAAAAATTTCAGAGGATTTCCAATCCTTCATTTTGGCAGCCGTCCGGGCCGCATTCAAACAATAGATCACATTCTTTGGATCGAGATTGGCAGCCTTTTTGAACGCAACCAGTGCTTTTGGATAACTTTCATCCTTGGAGTAGATGAGACCGATATAATGCCAGGCATGGTGATCCATTCCCTTTATGTCCGTGACCTGGGAAAAATCCTGTAACGCCTTCTCGTATTCCGCAAGTTTGTAGTAATTAACTCCCCTGCTGAAGACCGTCTCGTACCGCTTGGGTTCGATTTTCAGAGCTTCGTTGTAGTATTCCTCTGCCTTTTCATAATTCTTGGACTTATAAGCCTCTTCCCCCTTAGCATGGAGCCCTTTAGCCGTCTCAGCCCATGACAAACAGTAGCAT
This sequence comes from Desulfomonilaceae bacterium, assembly GCA_052146735.1. Taxonomy (GTDB): domain Bacteria; phylum Desulfobacterota; class Desulfomonilia; order Desulfomonilales; family Desulfomonilaceae; genus CAWBBA01. Next base: position 4,084 of record JBKQMK010000258.1, read on the forward strand.
GCGAGAAGGACACTAAGCAGAATAGCGCTAGAACACGTCCTTTTCATGGTTCCATGTTCCTCGTCCGGAAGCTTGTACTTCTCCATCAGGGCGGCATTATTCCCTGCTTTGACGTCAGAGAACGACGAAAGCCCATGTGCTTCTTTTCGCTCAAGGAACCGCCTAAAGACGTATAATGGTATATGTGGCGTGGTCCTTCAGCAGCATGAACGGAGGCGGACGAACTGCCTCTCACACATGGGC
>JBKQMK010000259.1:0-5257 GCA_052146735.1 Desulfomonilaceae bacterium
CTACATTGCATCCTCCTCCATATCCGCAACACTCGATACGGGTGGCTGGTTAGGCCTTACCCGGCGGGGACTTGCACCCCGCAAGAGACGCCAAGCTTCGCCTGGCGCACCACAAATCCATCTCTACTTGCATTTTGTTGACGGCTTCCACACTGCCTTATTAGACAAGGCATTGAAATGACAGAATTAAAATAATTGCGTTTTCTCCCGTCCACCTGTCTCGTCCACAGGAACTCTCCCGACGTCGGGAGAGTTAAATTGAGTACGCTACCCGTCATCCGGAAGGGGTAAGTGATCTAATCCAGCTCTTTGACAGCTTTGTCGGCCTCGATAAATGCTCTGGTCACCTGGCTATCGGAAAGAGACGTCCTTTCGTAGAGCTGCATGTGTGTGATCAGGTCCGCGTCAACCAACTTCCTCAGCACACTTTCCAATTGCTTGGCGTTCAGATGATATTTTTCCATGAGAACTGTATCTCCCATCGCTCCGTGGACGTCTCGTGCCACATCCTTTGCCTTTAACTTGCGCATTGCACTAAGAACCCTCTTATTCCCCAAAATCTCACAGGCCTGTCAGGACTTCAACGCCCGGCCTTGTTTACCGCCGCTTTCAGCCGAAGAGAATAGCTCCAGGTTATTACCCTCCCGGCATCAAGCACCATCTTCTCGCCGGTTTGAGAGTTCCTGACCCGCCATTCAGGCAAAAAACGGTAGGGATTCGATGAGTCTTCGTAGGTCGTCCAGACACTTTGCGGAGATTCTTGTTATGCCAAACCCTGCAATCCATTCTCCGCTGTCTTTGTCTTTTTCTGCCCATTGGCATCGAGCCTCAAGCAAGACCGGCTCAGCTTCGATGAAATCCCCAGGGGGTATCACGAAGGTCTTGGCTTCACCGACTCTAGCTGCTATGCCTGTTATCGCAATCCCTTTTTCGGTGATATCGCTCAGTATGCCCTTGATTTCAGGATGTTTCCATACGTAGATATCTACCGCCACAAGCAGATGGTGTCTGGGCAATTTGCGCATGTTTCCAGCGAAAACGGTATCCTGAGCCGACGAGGATGTGGCATAAAGTTCCTCCACAGGTATGACCTGCGCGTCCGTCAGTGTTTGTAGAACAACCCGCAGACCCCCGGAAGATAGATCATACTTCTTCATCAGCTCGGAATCGGTCATTCCGGAGCGGATGTCTTTAACTATATCGTTGGAATCGATTTGTTGGATGACAGTTGTGTCATGATACATTGTGCGGCGCTGATCCATCTCGGCGTGGGTTATCGCCTTGGCTTCAAGGAGTTCCAGGAAGAAACTTTGGAGTCCTATTGCAGACAATCCATATTTTTCCATCAACTCTGAATCGGTCATGCCCGAGCGGATGTCTCTGACGACATCTCTGGCTTTGTTTTTCGGCTTCTCTGTCATGGTTTTCCCACTGGGATTAACGACCTTGAGGAGCCCGATTCCGCTGTTGCAATGATGCTACCGTCACGCACGGCCCCTCGCTGGTCATGGTCATAGTAAGCTCAATATCCTCTATAATCTTATCATATTGAGAAAAATGCTTGTCCTTCCGACCGATCAATTGGTTTATGATTTCCTTCGCTTCCTATGGTATGGAGGACAATCTCTTCGCCGGTCTTAGGAATCCTACCCTTTCTGGCACGCTTCGACTTTACAGACCATTTCTCGAAAGACGAGATCATAAGGTCTTCCCCGGCAGCAAGCTTTGCCTTCATGATTTCGAGCATCTTCTCGAAGATCTCGACGGCTTCCCCCTTCATAAAACCGCAATCATCACCTATCTTCTGAGCAATGTGTGCCTTGGTAAATGTCATGACAACCCCCCCAAATTGAAACTCAACAAACATAGAGTGGGCAGGATAGCAGAACTATAACCGTAAATGCAATAATATCAGGATATTCTTTCAAGAGGGCTTGTTATGATCATGACTGAGCACCTGGACACGGGGCACAGTCAAGGGATTTTCAAAATCACTGTGTCCCCCTATAACCCGCATCAGAAGCGGATGGGACACAGGGACCACAGTGGACACACCTTTCTGGGGATGCGAGCAAGAAAAAAATCATCCTAATCAAAAAAATCTGTATGACGCTGAACGCTCAGAAAATTTTACAAAGTGTTACTTCTCAAAGCAGTGTGTCCCCTGTGTCCTTATTATTATATATTATTATTTTTATTATTGTTTTGTAGGGGCACAGTGCCTTTTTGACTGTGTCCCACTGCGCCCCACTGTGTCCCCTTTTATCATCTTACTCGGTAGTTTTCCGCTACTCGCTTTACCGTCTCAGGACAAATGAAATAGAAGACAGTTTTGACCCCATTGATCTTGCGTCTTTCTTTTTGATCGACCACGTGGAGGTTATGCAGTAACGTACCGAGTCGGTTCTTGCTTAGCTGTCCCACGTTGAAACCGTTTTCCTTTATGAACTCAATAATTTTCCGGTGGATAGCCTCGAACTCGTACCAGTCTTCTTGCTGAACAATTTCCAGCAGACACCTAAGGATCACGTTTTCAATGGAGGTATCGTTAAGAGCGTCTGTCTTGACCTTGTACGCTTCATTGGCGAATCCAATCAGAGCCAGAATAAGTTCTGACTCCCCGGTAGCCTCTCCTATAGACATTATTGGTTTGAAGAGATTCCATTCCCGTGCGTCAAACTCTGCTTCGCCGGGGCGCTCCATCTCCTCATAAATATCCCTTATCTTCTGCCCAGAATCCATGGCTACGAGAAAGAGCTGATCTCGCAGGTTCTGAAAAATTGAGTTCGTCAGTTCCACCTCAGCTTCTTTGATCTTCTCATTGTAAGAGCGCTTCATGGCTATCTGAATAGTCCGTGAAGCCAGGGTATCCTCAAGTCCTTCTATTGAGCCGAATACGCGCGGGCTGAAATTATCGAACTCCCGCGTCCTGAAGGTATCCCCGACCTTCTCAGTGCGTATAGCTGTGGAGCCTTTCTCATAACCGCCCAGCAATAGGGCTCGGCGTTCGCTATATGTTCGGTCGCTTAAATTTTCCGTTTCATCAAGAAACAGCGTAGGCAAGAGCTCTGTAATAATCCGGAACTGAGAAGCATCCGTGATAGACACAGACATGATCCCATTGAAGCATAGTTGTGACATGAGCTTCATTGCCTTGGACTTGCCCACTTCCTTAGTGCCTGTGAAATGGAGGTACGGGTAGTAATTGAACAACGGGAAGAAATAGGTCCCAATAGTCCAGGCAGTGAGATAGTCAAAGGTCTTAGGGTCAGAGAAATCCAAGTATCCCTGATAGACCCTCTTTATGAGGTTGTATGTACCGGCTAGATCTCCATGTCGTGTCCCTTCGAGGAATTCCGTAATGGCCGGCTGGCTGTAACGCTGCCTGCCGGGACACATGATGTCATTACAGTAGTACCCCCTCTTATTCAGCTCTTCGTGCGTCAGGGGGAAAAGCTCTCTTTCAGAGTTCACTGCCCAAGGTTCCCATTGTCGCTTCCCCGTTTTAGGATTTGTTTCCATTAACGGGATGGTCATCAGTGTTCCATGCTGCCCCAAATGGAGAGCAGGATGGACAAGCTCATAGGTTGAGAGATCCATTGCCTTGCCAGAGCGCCGAGTGGCGCTGCGGGCATCCTCATTGATAACGCCCTCGATATGCTCACGAACGTCTTTTTCCTTCAGGCCCAGCTTCTTTGCCATTCGCTTACACAATAGAGCGCGGGGTATTGGCTCCATTGCTGCGGCTCTATGAATCAGGTTTTCCAGCGCATGAATCCTCTCCTGATCATCGAGTTCAGCTTTAAGATTATCAATTTCCCACGCTTCAGGGTGCGGTGCCTTAGACAAGAGCTTATCAAAGTCCTCAGTTGCATGGGCCATGAGAAACTCATTAGGGTCTTGATCATCAGGCAGATCAACTATTCTTACCTCCAGCCCGGGATCTTTCATCGCATAGGCTCCCGTTAGCCCCTGTTTCCGCCCAGGACCGTCACCGTCGAAGCACATGAAGACCCTTTTTATCGAGGAGCCAGTGATCAACTCCGGAGCGATCCCATTGGTTCCCCAAACAGCCACTGCATTGTCAAAGCCATGTTCGACTAGAGACAGAGCATCGAAGATACCTTCCACGAGAATGATCTCTTCTTGATCAGGATTCCAATTAAAGAGGGAACGCCCCAGAATCATACGATCCGAAGGAAGCCGCCAATGTCTGCCCTGGGCAGGATCATCCGTCAACAGGCGACCGTAGAAATCCACTACTTGTCCACGATGAAAAATAGGCACTACTACATGGTTCTGAAAGCGATCATGACCATATTGATTTAGGAGACCAGTCAATCCAATGATTTCCTCAGTGAATCCTTTTTTGAAGAGTGCTTGCTTCAAGGTGTCTTTGCCAGCCGCAGCACCGAGCATGAACCTTTCCGCTGTTTCACCGGATATGCCCCGTGTACTCAAGTAATCTGAGACCTGATCCACCGAGCCAGCATAAGAACGAACGGCTGCCGACATGCAGTCTCGAACCTGCCCCATTGTCTTCAGGCTATAAGCGCTTTCTTCGATCCATTTGCTCGTTCCGTTTCCGTGGGCTAAGATTTTTAGCGCTTCTTCGAACGGAACACCCGTAAATCTTTGAGTGAAGGTTACTATGTCCCCATGTTCGTTACACTTGGGTGCAAAGCATCGGAAAGCCCCTGTTAGGGCATCAATTCTTAGTGTAGAGTCGCCGTCATGCTTGCCCGGACACAAGATCCAACCATCCTCATTCATATTTACGCCGACGTGCCGGGTAATCTCCAGGACATCAGCACTCTTGATTAGTTCGTCAATGTGACGAATACATTCTTCATTACCTTCCTTTCTAGCCCCTACAGGGCTTGCGTTTGGATTAACCATCCTTCTTCCTCTTTTAGATAGTTTGATTTGTGGGAAGCTGCGCCGACCGGCCAATGCTTCCCGCTTTTTTTGTGGTCGGGCTAGTGCAAAAGCAGCCCTATCCCTTAGCTCTCAATCACCTCCTCCTCGTTGAAATAGCGCTCGAAAGCCTTACGGATGTTGAGACCCTCTTGATCAATGGCTTTGAGGACACGCTTGATGTTCGGAATAGACGCTTCGTCGATCACTCGCGCCCGTACCCTACCAAAATGAATGCGTCTCTCCGGTATCAATCCTTTTTCCATCCAGCCTTTAAGACGGCTGGGACTACAGCCCACCAACTCGGCGGCGCTGGCTAATGTGTAAAGCTCCATGATAA
>JBKQMK010000260.1:0-3593 GCA_052146735.1 Desulfomonilaceae bacterium
AAGCGAGCAGTTCTCCCCATTGGGCATGTTCGGATGACGTGCCATGCCCAGGGTAAACCATACTCGCGATCAGATCGCGAGAAAAATCATTCGGCCAATCGGTCATTTTTTTTGTCATTCGCTATAACGGCTGGATAAATGAAAGAGGAGGGATCGATTCGTGGTTGATGCATGCAGGAATGCTCGTTGCAGAGACTGGAAACAAAATGATCCTCCGTTGCAGTGACGGGCGGGGAGAGCCCACCTTCGATGACCTGATTGTGGAAATCGAATTTCTAGACAACTGATTTGACCTGGCGAACAACCTTCAGGCGCGTCGAAAAAAGTCTGGGCTGCTCTCGTGGAATTGGGGCCACAAGAATGAAAATAGGATTTTTGGAGAGAGTATTAATAAGACGGTATGGCCAACCCATTATATCAAGCCGGCAGGGCCTAAATGCCAGATGCTGGAACCCAGATGATTTTGATTATGCTTCTGTTCTGTATACAGGTATGAAATGGGGGAGCCGCTTGGGCACTCGTTTTGCCTCACTCAAAAAAATCTATGGTGACGCCTTCGGAGGTTTTTTAATCAAGAATTTGCTTAAAGTTACGATGCTGCTGCCTCGCAAAATATATGGCGTTTGGAGCATGGGTGATTTCCAAATGCTCCCTCCAGGGAGAAAAGCTCTAGCAATTGATCCTGCCATCGATTTTTTTATGGACGCAGCCAATATCGAGTATTACGGTCATAAGGCGGGTGAGCTGTATGTCTATGACACCACAGCAGGTGAACTCGATTGCTTGGGACCAATCGAACGGGCACTTGAAACACTCATGGATCAATGGGAGGAAGCAGGGCGACCAGAGCCGGGAACTTAGACCCACATCGGCGGCTACATGAATCCAAGCCAACGCAAGGCAAGAACTGAAGCGTTATTGCAGAAGCTAGGGATTCCTTATAATCCTGGGCTTCCGTGCATTGAGTGTGAAGCCGAAACGGAATTGCAAACTCCTGAAGAAATTGGGCTGCGCATTCTGTGCCTAAACTGCGTCATTGGCACGGCGTACCATCCTTCAGACGCATCATACAAACAATATCTGAAAAAATACCGGCTCTGGAAATATCTTACCCCGGATGAACTCTCTTTCATGTCGAATCCCGCCCCGGACCACCGGACGTGTATGGTTTTGACGTGGCGAATAGAAGCATTATTTGTATTGGCGTGGGCGGTACGCCTGGTCAAAACCTTGCCATTCCCCACTCATCAGGTGGAGAACCAAAGACTCATTGATAAGTTTCCCAGCTTCACGAGATCTCCACGGCCCTTTATCCGCGGCTTGAAATCGCGCCCTAAATCGACAATCCTGGACCAATCTGATCTCATATATCGGCTCCACTGGGCCACTACACAAGCATGGGTCGACGGACAGCCCCCGCCTGGGGGACTTGATCCAGAAATTGTCTACGAGTGGCATTATGCCATAAATTGGATCACGAAATATGATGATGCGGATTGGGATCGGGTCAGCACAGACACTTAGTGTACAGTCGCCATAATTTAACTCACGGAATTCTAGAAATCCTGGGTAAATTCTGGGGACACCATATTTAATTCTCAGTGCTGTCATGGGCCGTTAGAAGCTGCTACCGAAATTGGGAGTATGAAGCTCGGCGACACCCATGATCCCGCGCTAGAGGAGCTTCGCGTCCCACACGGTCCGGAAAATAAGTATGGTGTCCCCCGAATCCGAATCCTTGAACATCTGGAAATCTACCGGAAGCCGCTGCCGCAAAGAAACGGTATTATAGCGAAAAATGTAACGTTTAATTGAAACAAGAACATATAGACCGAGAGTATGTCTCATTCCTCAAGTGGGTGATGTACGGCAAAGCGTGGCTTTATAACTCTCCTTTGTCAGAGCCGTTTTGGCTCGCAGCTTTCTCTGTAGAATGCACCCTGAGCTTGCCGTTGAAATAGATCGTCTTCACACTTGCGGCCTTGACTTCAGCCCATGCATCGAGTCCCATCTTTCTTATCAAACAAAGGTTGAACAGTTTTGTGTTGTGCTGTCTCACCGATGCCCGGTCCGCGTATGGATGAAGATGGTCGCAGGGAAAATCCGGGCATTGATAACAGAAGTCGATGCCTTTCTCCCCGGTACATCGAAAAACGTCGCAAGGTTCTGTGGAGCCCAAGAAAGATATCGTGCCGTGTGCGTTCCTGCATCCCTCACACGTCGCCTTTTCACAAGGCAAGCCGAACACTTCCGCATTGGCGGCCCTCAATCGGGAGTCCTGATTGGCCAAATACATCCTACAATTGAAACAATCCAAACCACATGGTGAGGTCATTTGCCTGTAGTCCAATTTGTTCTCCTTTCATTCTCTTTCAGTCGCCGAGAATGTTGGCAAGAGGTAAGCAAATGAAAACCGTTGTTTGGCTTCCGCAGAGATGACGGCGTTAGAGAAAGCTCCGGTCTCGACCCGGCGTTGCGGGAGCAACACAATGCTACAATCTTTCTTTGCACAGATTTCCTTTCTGAAAAGCCGAACGCAATAATCAGCCGCGAGCTTTAACGAGTCGGCTGGATTGCCTCGTTTGGCAATCGTCGATTACTATACCTTCCGATCAGTGAGAACGTGCTCGACGGTGAAGAAGGCCGAGGATGCACCCAAGTCCACGAATCTTGCTTCATCTTCAACAAACATTGCTCGTAGCTTTTGACCTTCCGGTGAATTGATGGCTGCGAGAAAATCTTCTTCTGACTGCCACCATATCTCGCCAACCCCATCGTACGCCTCTGACATCCCTCTAGATTTCCTGATGTTCTCGTTTAACGGTGAATCGATAGTGTGACTCTGAACGTAACGTACTGCCCTGTATGTATCTGCGAATTTCTGGAATAAAGGGCCATGATGATTTAGCCAATAATCTTGAAACTCGGCTCGCGACATACTCGGGTGGCGCTTTGCACAAAATACGAGTTTGATCATGTATCCATCTCCTTTTTGTAGCCCAACGCTTGAACTTGAATTATGCAGCGGTCCCCCCACGCTGGGGTCTTCGGGTCGGCCACGGGGCGCGGGATGGTTGCCCCGAACCCGAAGAGGTTGCCTTGGCTCCTCCCAGGAGACCCGAAAGAGGTAAAACCGTCGTCACGTTGCTGAAAAAGCCCGTATTTTCCTGTTTCTGAGGGTACCTCGCCGCAGGCCACTCCGTCAACCATTCTTCAAAAACGTGCTTGTCACCCGGACACAACTTGGTGGTATCGCGTAATCGTGGGATATAATACCAATATTGTGTTAACATATGAGGTGTTTTTTCTTACCACTGCTTTATCGTTTGAAGAGCGAGCAGCTTGGTCCCCAGCCATCTCCACCATGGCACGCAGCGTGGTGTTCAGTCGATGGGAGCTATTTTCATTCCGAGGGATCTATTGAACACCGGGAAATCCACGGGAAGCCGCTGCCGCAAAAAAACCGTATGGATCATTGCCTTTGCTCCGCAATTGTATTACAAGCGTCCCCCAGGTCAACGGGGAGGTGGCAGGGCAATGCAGCAAGAGCGTTTGAACCTTGTTGAGTTCCAGAGGAAATTTGGGACTGAAGA
>JBKQMK010000261.1:0-6987 GCA_052146735.1 Desulfomonilaceae bacterium
AAAAAGACAAAGACAGCGGAGAATGGCTTGCAGGGTTTCAGATAACAAGAATCTCCGAGAAGTGTCTGGACGACCTACGAAGACTCATCCAATCCCTTCCGTTTTTTGACTGAAGGGAGAGTCAGGAGCCACCAGAGGGGCAGCCAATTTCACACCGGCGTGGAAATAGTCCTGGATGCGCGCAGGGTCGTGACCTGGAGTTATTCGCCGGTGTTGAAGAAGGCGGTAAATGGGGCTGGTAAAGGCTTCAGCAGATGAAAAAGGAAGAGCGCCAGGAATGGGAACTCGACGTGGATATGACCAATCTTGCGGTGGGCAAGAAGTGGTGGCTTGTTTTCAAGGCACCGAATCGAAGGTAAAGGGGACAAGGTGCTTGCCGTTGATGCAGGAGGCCGGGCTGAAATAAGGAGGATTTACGTTATGTATCGCGGCATAGCGAAGGCAGTTGCTATGAATATGCTAGCGATTACTATTCTGCTTGGATTTGCGAGCGGAGGAGGGGCAGCAGAGCCGGAGTCAAGTAGGAACGGAGCCGATGCCGGAAATTACGCACTTTCCATCCAAGTCAATGGACTGCAACGTCATTATGTCGTTCACGTGCCGGGGAATCATGTCGGAAACAAGCCGCTGCCTGTTGTAATAGTGTTTCACGGCGGAGGCGGTACAGCAAAAAACATCATGTGGGGAACCGAATGGACCGGCAAAGCTGATCAAGAAGGATTCTTGGCGGTGTTCCCTGAAGGGACGCGTCCGATTCCTTCGGAACGCCCAAGTTTCTTACTGAATCCCCAAACTTGGAACGACGGATCGAACCGTGCACCGGTGGGGGCAGTACTAAGAAAAATTGACGATGTTGGTTTTGTGAGGGCGTTGATTGATGACTTGATCGCTCGGTATAATGTTGATCAGCACCGGATCTATGCCACCGGGTTTTCTAACGGAGCTTCAATGGCCTTTCGTGTGGGTCGCGAGCTTTCGCACCGGATTGCTGCTATTGCACCTGTCGCTGGGGCTGATTGGTTGGAGCAACCGATGATCCGTGAATCCGTTTCGCTTCTTTATCTCAGCGGTACCGCAGATCCGCTTAACCCGCTCAAGGGCGGAGAAATCAGGCTTGGCTCACGATCTATGGGCCACAAGCCTCCTGTGCGTCAACTCATCCAAAAATGGGTGAAAATGCTGGGCTGTTCCCACGACCAAAAAGTGATCTGCGACAAGGATGGCGTCAAGGGTCGTGCCTACAGTCGATGCAAGGACGGTGCAGAGGTCATCTTCTACACTGTTGAGGGAATGGGGCACGCTTGGCCGGGTGGCAGAAGCCTTCTGCCGGAGAGCATAGTGGGCAAACCCTCCGATAGAATCAATGCAAACGACATAATCTGGGAATTCTTCCGAAACCATCCCAAGAAATGACTGCACGTGAAGGCGATCTAATCATCCCCACTGACGGAAACGGAGTTCAGGTAACGAAGTCTGCAACCGTTGCCTACGGTCATGGATCCTCCCGTCCCCAAAGCGAGGCTGAATCATCTGACAGGCTCTCATCATATTGGTCCTACCGAGTAATCTGGTCCCCGGATCGTCCCCTTCTTTCACCTTGTCGATTTTCTGGTCCACCTTTGATCCCGAACTTTTCCCTGCACGCCCTGGCCTCATCGCGGGTGCGGGCTGCCTGGATGCAAGCCTTCATCTGTTGGAGACGCGCCATCCGCTGGTCAATGCTCTTCAGTATCTCTGCCTTTCTTACTTCGAAATTGGGTCCGGGTCCCTGCGGCGGCGGCCCTCCTTCGATGGCGAATGCTGGCATCACGAGGCTCAGTGATATTAATGCTGCTATTGTTGCCGTCTTCATGATTCCTCCTTGACCGGAATTAGGAAACGGAATCGCCATTCCGAAGCCCTCGGGATTGTTTTATGTCGTTCGGGAACGTATCCCACTGCACGCTCGTCAGTCAATAGTAATCTCTACCGATAATCCAGAGCCAGATACCTTAATGGATTCAAAAAGAAATTCAGCTGCGAGTGTTGCGGACATCCGTAGGGTCCCCAATACCAAAGACAACCTATCTGAATGAATCGCACCTCTTAGGAGATGTCTCACCCGAAACCTTGCTCTCCCAGGCGAAAAACAAAGCGGATTTCTGACCAAAGAGACGGGTTTAGTAAGGGAGAGAAAACAGACTCCGTAAATCGCCCCTGGTTTGTTCGCAGTAAAAAGCAGGCTCCTGGAGCGGATCGGAAAGGCATCGTGTTTCTAACGGAAATTGGCACGGAGAGCATTTCCATCACAATATGCTTCTCCTCGTCTTCATCCCGGTCTTCTTATAAATCTATCCTAACTTTTATTAGACGACTCCTTATTACTCTCGCTCTTCACCCTTTTTCTAATCCTACCCGGTTTTCCAGGAGTATATGAGAACTTCCTATTTAGGTAGAGCAATATCCATATTATAAACATCAGTAGAAACACTATGGCTGAGACAATGTGGTAGCCTTGGTGCCATGAGACAATGGAAACTACTCCGCAACTAATAGAAAGAAGAAATCCTACAACTATCACGATGTTGGCAGTTTTCATTTCTTTCCTTTTTTGTTGCCTCTGCCCTGTGGTCCTGTTTCCCCACAAGACCCCACCAAGGCAAAACCGTCGTCACGTTGCTGAAGAAGGTCTATTCTGGCCTTGAGCGTAACTCGCCACACGGCCCCGTGTCAAACACATTCTTCGCAGTGGGACCGCTCTGAAAAAGACTACGTGGCGCATCAATGGATTTCTCTTTGAAAAGAGACTCTGATCACTCAAAGTCTCCGACGCGTTAGACTCTTCCCGCGTCTCGGGAATCCACCACAAGAAGAATTCTGTTGGATGATAATCGGAGAGTCGTGTTGAATGACTCTTCAGGATACCATAGATCATTTCCTCTGCAAATCGCCCTGCAACCTTAACCTTGTCCACCCCTGAACAACGTTTCCCTGAAGAATCTTGAAGGAGAAACAAGGATTGTTTAAGTCCGCAAGCTAAAGTTCCTCGTGGCGGGTTTCGTCAGAGTCCCAGCCTCCTCTCACCAAGTCTTGTGTCTGAAACGCGTCGCTGGCTCCCGTATTTGACTCAATGGTTTGTTGATCATCATTCTGCTGGAGTATCACATTGCCCGTTCTAAACATAGTGCCATTCATATCCGTCGCCGCGGCGGGTCACTATGCCTGCCGAGGTTTCAGGGAGATGAGGGGTGAAGAGAGTTGCTTTTTGCCGTGCCGCATAGTCAAGCATCCAACACCGGGATGTGCGGGACCGGTCGGGATCGGCGCAGAAAACCGAGTTCAAATGTGGCAAGTAGACTTGCAGCGGATTGTGCGCTACGTCGCCTGTAAAGATTGCCTCCTCGCCGCCTGATCTGATCGATATGGACATGTGGCCAGGGCTGTGGCCCGGCGTCGGAACAAACGCTATGCCGTCGAGATAGTACCCACCCTGTTTGCTGATGGTCACCGCTTGCCCGGCTTCGATGACGGGCAGCACGCTGTCCTCAAATACAACGCTGCGACTTTCCGAGGCTGGCGTCGAAAAAAAGTCATGCTCGGCCTGGGGAAAGACATATTTCGCGTTCGGGAAAGTCGGCACCCAACGGTTATCGATCTTCAGGGTATTCCAGCCGACATGATCCACATGCAGATGCGTGAGCAGAACGTGATCGACGTTCCGGGGATGAATGCCGAGCGCTTCAAGCCGTTTTAGGAAGGGCGTTTGCAGGCGATGGAAAAGCTGGCTGAACGGACGTTCCTTATCGTTGCCGATTCCCGGATCGACCAGCATAACCTGGCCGCCAAATTCAACTACCCAGACATTGACGTTGAGGACGACGTATTCCCGTCTCTCTTCCGGCGGTCCCAGCACCAGCCGGAGTACGTGATCCTCAAGGCCGGACGGGGTCCAGTCGGGATATAAAAACGCCGGGGTCAACGTGGTGAAGACCGTTTCCGTCACACGCGTAATCGTCGCGTCACCGACTTTGTATTTCTCTCTTGGGGGCGTCATAGGGCAGTCTCCATACACGGGCTGAACGACTCCAGTGGTGTCCAAAGGCTCGCCAGCCGATTTATCTATGGCTTCTTTGGTTGTGAACATGCCTTGTTTCCTCTATCCCGAATTATGCCGAGACCACGCATCCTGTGGGTCTCGGTGCCCATGATCAGTCCTTCTTTGGTCCTGCGGACCCTAGGTAAGCACCGACTTGGCACTAATACTCCAGCGGAGCATTTCCAACGCGTGTTATACTGTAGGCGTGTCATAGTTGGACACCTCGATTAGATTCTCGTCAGGGTCACGGAAGTACAGTGAAACAATTGGTCCAATAGCTCCGGTTTGCTTGACCGGCCCTTCGATTACACGGACGCCCGAGGAACATAGGTGTGCCAACACCTCCGGCAATGGCACAGAGGTAATAAAGCACAAGTCAGCAGAGCCCGGAGTAGGACTCCCTGCCTTTGGCTCAAACTCCTTGCCTTGCTGGTGCAGGTTGATTTTCTGCATACCAAAAGCAAGGGAACTCCTGCCGTTTCCGAAAGTGATGACTTGCATTCCCAGAACCCTACTGTAAAAGGCGCAAGTCGTATCAATATCTTTGACGGTTAAAACCAGATGGTCGAGGTGGTCAATGTTCATCTCTGTAACGTGTCCTCTGGCGAGAAAGTCCGGTTTTTGAATAGAGCTTCGTAGGCTCCGGAATTCCCATCACCGAAAGAAACAGACCATAGAAGAATCAGTGTCGCATGACGCGGATTTCTGCCGCTGCGTGCTCCAACGAACTTCTGTGTATTGCGAACGCTCTGTGTGCCCCCAATATTCCAGCCGACTGGAACATTGGAGTTAGTCAAAATTTACTCGCCTCATTTGAGGAGTGTGTCTAGTCTGGATTGCACAGTAGGACCTTCACTTCCTCGTGTACCGGCCCATGAGTTGGCCCTCGGCCAGGATGTGTCCTTCCATGGCTTTAAGCAGTTGGGCCTTGGTGATCCCGGTCTTGTGAGAAAGAACGATGTCCAGGGCGTAGACCTTGAAGTAGTACCGATGAGTCCCTCCAGGCGGGCACGGTCCCCCATAACCCAGTTTAGGCCAGCTATTGTTACCGTGTTTTGCTCCATTGGTTAGGGACGGAGTGCGAGGTATGTTTTGTGCCAGGCTTTTTGTGTCCGGCGGAATGTTGAAAAGGACCCAATGATCCCATGTACCCCGTGGCGCATCCGGATCATCCATGATCAGAGCGATGCTTTTCGCCTCGGCAGGCACGCCGCTCCAAGAGAGTGGAGGAGAAATGTCTTGACCGTCGCATGTATACAGCTTCGGTATCATTCCTCCCTCTTGAAAGGCTGTGCTCTTCACTTCCATCTTCATGGCTTGTCCTCCCTTGGTTTCTGAGCAAAACAGGCTTTGGCCACCAAAAAGCCCCAAGAATAAGAATGTGCCGAATAGGAAAGAGATCCTGTAAATCATCGCAACCCCCTGTCTCACAGCCTTGAATCACGCCCTTCGTTAGATTCTTCCATACGGCCCTGCAAATATCAACATACATCTTTCGACGCGCTCCTTTTCTCCTTTCAAGTTCCACATCTCTTTAGACGCCGAGACCCCGACATCCTTGCCGAGACCATCGCTTAGTCTTCCCCGTAGCACGTAATATATTGAAATACATAAGAATACTCGTTGTTTCGTATCTTTATAACCAAAACCGTCTTTCTTCCCGAGGACAGAAATTCCCAAGCGTCTGAGGAATTCCTGTCAACAACAACCCGCATCGCGGGGATTAAACGAAACTGTCGAGAGGTAATACCATGGGATACTGTAAACACCTAGATCAAGAGCGAATGGAGTACTTGATGACGGATTTTTTGGTGGAGTTTTCTGGCATATGGGAGCCGGACACGAACGAGGACGTTGAAGAGACCTACTTGGCATCCTTAGAGGCGTACCAGGAAGAACTTGCGGATAGAGCAACTGCCGATTTGGAGAAAGCCTCTATCGTGAAGGCCAGAATCGCTGGTGTTTTGGGGATCACGCAGCCCAGAAAGGTATGGCGAGTAATAGATGACGCACTGATGAATGCCGTTTGCCACGGAACATGGAAAGAGGTCAAAGATATTTTGAGCCAAGGCGCCAACCCTAATTACAACGATGGAAATACGTTTAACGTATTGAGTCGTGCTGTTCTCGGTCAGAGGGGCGACATTGCCAAACACCTCATAGACCACGGAGCCGATGTAAATCAGAGGAATGACGATGGTACGACGCCTCTTATGATTGCTGGATTTGTTAGTAGAAACTGGCTGCAGTTGATCGCCTTCCTGCTCAATCGTGGAGCAGACATCAATGCAGTGGACCGGGATGGTCGCACCATCTTAATGCGTGCGATTCGATTTGGTTTCTATGATCAGGCGCGATTTCTGATCGAAAGAGGAGCCGACACCAGTGTCAAGGATCGGTACGGAAAGACTGCCTTGGATCTACTTAAAGGTGTCAGAAGCGAGGCGGACCGAGATTTGAGAAAACTATTGAAACGTCGCGGTTGGACAGTCCTTCAGTAAGTGCGGAGTAGCAGGAATTTCCTTCTGGTTCCTGCTGCGATACCCCATTTACCAATTTCCACAAAAGGTTTTTCGAAAAAGCGACACAACGGAGTCAACATATGGCATCAGCAAGCAATTTACGCTGGCCCGGCGCAAAAACCAGGGCCGTAGGGCAAATACTCGAACATTTTCCTCGGAACGTGAATGAGGTGGCCTCAATCTTTCTTGGAGGTGGAAGCGTTGAACTGGCGCTCTGCGACCAAGGCGTCAAAGTATGGGGCTACGACAGGTGCGCTTACCTCATTAACTACTGGCAGATTTTGCTGCGAAGTCCGGAGCGATTGGCCAATCGCATGCAGTCCCTGTTCCTGCCCAAGATGCAGGACATGGAAGGTCGATTCTTTTATCGGCTGCAAAAAGCAATCAACG
>JBKQMK010000262.1:0-5827 GCA_052146735.1 Desulfomonilaceae bacterium
GATCCGAAATGGTGAGAGCAAAATGTGAGCAGAGAGCGAGTGCTGGTTCTCAAAGACTCCCCGCACTCTTTCCCTCTTCCAGATTCTAATGGTCTCTCATTGTACACTTCTTCATGCAGTCCCCATAACAGCCTGTGGCGTTCACTCTATCCGTCATCTCGCCTGTATTACCATTGGAAGGGCCTTTAGCAGTTCGGCATATTCTTCTACAGTAGGGACCGCACCTTCCTGCGTTTCGTGCCCACTTACTATCCCGGTCTTTTTGGGCTGGCAACTGCCTCCCTCTGTCCAGAGTTGCCTGTTTGGCCTTTTTCTCACTTTCTTTAGAGTTGGCCAATCTCGCATAACGAACGCCTTGGTAAGCCTCGTCATTTTTTGGATCTAATTTGAGGGCTCGATCATAAAAGAGTTCAGAGGCTTTCCAATCCTCCATTTTGCCAGCCATCCGGCCCGCATTCAAACAATAGAGCACATTCTTCGGCTGGAGATTCGCAGCCTTTTGGAACGCAACCAGTGCTTTTGGATAGTTTTCATCCTTGGAGTAGATGAGACCAATATAATGCCAGGCATGGTGATCCATTCCTTTTATGTCCTTGACCTGAGAAAAATCCCGTAACGCCTTCTCGTATTCCGCAAGCTTATAGTAATTAACCCCCCTGCCGTAGACCGTTTCGTACCGTTTGGGTTCGATTTTCAGAGCTTCAGTGTATTATTCCACTGCCTTCTCATAATTCTTGGCCTTATAAGCCTCTTCCCCTTTAGCATGGAACTCTTTAGCCGTCTCAGCCCGTGACAAAATGCTGAATGCTAACAAGGCGCTTATCAACAGACCTATGCAGCACGTCCTTTTCATGGTTCCATTTTCCTCTTCCGGAAGCCGTTTGGTTTTTCATGAGGGCGGCGTCATCCATTCCCGCTTTGATGCCAGCCAGAATTTCCTTTGCGTTGATCGTTCTCTTGGCCATGAGACAACTTCCTATTCCGTGAGATGAATTCCCCATCGTTTAAGCAGTCCCAAGCACCCGTCAATATCCTCAGGAGTATAGCGCAATGCCGAGTTCACGTACTTGATCTTACATGTCACCCTTAGATCTGTTATTCTATTATTGAAGGTGTCCGGAAGTCTGAGCATCGTATCAATTTTGACCTCCCTCTTGCCCTTAAAGTACATGCTTATCCTCTTCAGCTCTTTTTCTATCCTGGCAACATCAAGAATTTTCATGGGCTCATCTAACAACCAGTAAAGGTGAATTCCTCTCCCTGATTCCACAATGATAGACGGCGCCAGTGGGAAATTCCTCACAGCCCTAGCCGCCTTTTGACAATTAGGGAAGGCATCTTTTCCGGAATATCCGCCACCGACGTCAAGAGCCGCCCATAGCGCAGTAATATAGCGAATATCCATTCGGAGCTTCATTCTTTCGCAGGGGCAAGTTCCGAAGAAGACTTCTTCCTCTTCTGAAAAATGTTCCTTTGCAAGAGTATCAATATTCGGGAAAAATCGAGTGCTCGGTTTTTCGCAGAAAGGCGTAAAGGCTTGGACCTCTATGAAGCCCTTATATTGCTCAAAATATTGACCAAACAGAGCTTCCAAGAAATCTCTGCGGACAAAATTGGTGATTATAGAAAATGCGGGACTTGACATTGATGGATTTCGAGCCACACTCGGTGTCCTCCTTGCGAGGGCTCATGAATTACAATAGACTGCCGGACTCTTTGTGGGCAAGCAGATTCGCGGTCTTGGTTAACCCCACTTACTTATTGGCCTGGTCAGGCTCACGCAACCTTTAATTATTTGTAGCTGGCGAATGGGTGTGTTCTTTATCCCATTCCCTTTGATATGCCGATTCAAAGACTACCCAAAAATTCATGTAAGTTTCCTGGTCAAGTATTCTTGTCATTTTCCCCAATTGTTCTCTAGCCGTTGCAATGCCCGTTGCGTAGGAATTTTCTTCCAGAGAATCAATGCGGCCCGCATTTGATCCCATTTGTTCTGCAATTTCAATGACTCTGCCTTCGGCAAGCAGTTGTTCAAAATCTATTTTGGATTCCAACAAATCCACCTCGTGCTACCTCTACAACCTGAAAGCACAATCACATCTTATCATGAATCCGGAAAATCCCATCCCAAAGGTGGCGCACTTTTCGACCTACCTTCACATGGGTTGACCTCATCTTATCGTCGTGGTTCATGGAGGCACTGCAAAAAAGGGGGGGGGCCGCTTATTACCCATCTCAGTCGCACGGATCACCCAAGGTCTGAGAGCAGCCCCCGCTAATAATGATGGCGCTACGGCGAAATCGGTTCAGGATGTAACGCTCAATCCCGACTAATCCGTTTCGATCCTTCTGATCCGTTTTGATCCGAAATGGTGAGAGCAAAATCTGAGCAAGAAGCGAATGAAGATTCTCACCCGATCGTCTCCCATTCAACTGATTCACTGAGCAATAGGAACTTGATGAAATTTCGGAGGATCTGGCTATCCCTCTCTGGAAGATCTATTATCTCGAACCCAGCTACGGGGTATTTCTTGTGTCTGCCCTTTATTTCAACCCACTTGCACTCGGTGATAACCAATAGCGGCTCGGACTGTATGAAGATGTCGATGGGAAGGTGAAATGTAGTGGCTTGCCCCACATTCGACTCAATTCCCGCCACTCGCAGCCCCGTTTCCGATATGTCCCTCAATACCCCAATGGCACCAGATCCGATGTCATATATGGGCACATAAACGGTCAAGTCAGCCCTTGGATGCTCTCGCCCATTGATACGATCAATTCTGGCCCTGTAAAATGGAGATATTTCGTAAAGCTCAGAGTGGCTGATGGCGTTACGCTCCACAAGCTTTTTTAAAATGGCCTGAAGGGAATGTGCCGAGAGTTTGTATTTGACTTGTAGTTCCCAGGACGCCATCCATGACCGGATATCGTTGAGAATATCCCTGCTGTTGATTTGTCTCTTGTTCCCCATCCTTACCCCGTTGCCTTGAAAGAGATTCCAAAATATCCAACAAAATGGTTAGAACTGCTGTTGCAGACTTCCATATGCAATCTCTGCTAAGAACCCCTGTCTGAAAACGAGAGCGTCATTAATTGGAGTAGCTCTAGGAGCTGTATGTAATCGCCCGCTGAAATGTCAGTAATCTCAAATCCAGCATTGCAAATTTTGTCTTCGTCTCCCATCCTAGACCACCGGCATTTTGCCTCGAAGGAAAATGGTTCAACTTCTAGAAACTCATCCGGGACTACTACGAGGCTTTTCAATTCGCCAACCTCTGCCTCAACGCCGCTGACACCCACTCCGACTTCGGACAAGTCTATGATTCGCCCCATTATCTGTGGATTTTTTTTGTCATGGATACCTATCGACAAGATCGGAAGGGCTCTTAAAGATCCACGCACCTTCTGGAGTGTAACAGAGTCATCATGCAAAAAGCTTCGACCAGAAATGTCGTCCGCCATTACTGCTCCAGAGTCTACCAGCTTTGTGAAAACTCTCTGAAGTCCTCGGGATGAAAGCTTGTATTTTTCCATCAATTCTACATCGGATAGATTTGAGCGGATATCGGTGACAAGTTCCTTCGTATCAATCCTCCGCCTTGCGGATACAATGAATTCTTCACCTGTCCACTCCAGGAATCCGGCCGCTGCGAGCTGTCTGTATAGATCCTGAAGCCCTTCTTCCGAAAGGTTGTATTTCCTCTTCAGTGTGTCATGGTCAGCCCCCAATTTCATGAATTTGAGGACTTCCCATATAGATATCTCACGTCCTGACATTACCCCCTCCACCGGGTTTCGAGACTAGAATAACATGAGCAAGTTCGAAGGGAAAACAAGCCCCTGACAAGGCTTCTCCGAAAGCCCATACTTCTCCATCAGAGCGGCATTATTCATCCCTGCTTTGATATCGACCAGGATTTCCTTAGCGTTCATGGTTTTTTTCGCCATTTGGAAGCCCCCCTTGTGGAGAGATCAAGATGGTAGAATATCACGGGAGAGCGTCAAATGAGGAGAGAATTCCACAAGAATGCCTTGAAACTGAAGAAGCCAGAAAGAATCAGGCAACAGCTGCCGCACTTTTCGACCGGCACTTTCCACAGTATTTTACCGCCTTTCCACCCAGCGATAGGGTATTTTAACTACCCAAAACATATGTAACTATATATGTTGACAATGTCCAAGAATAACTTAGAGTGTTATCATCAACTCTGGTACGGTGTCTCAAGGAATCCGGGAGTCGGCCCAACCCCTACGTCTTTCTTCGTTCGTAGGGGTTTAGCTTTGTACGGATATGTCTTTTTTAGTTCGTAGGTGTTGACTATCGTGCGGACCATATGATATTTTAGAAACCGAAAGGCCGTCCTCCATTTGTATCATGACTCCCCCCCCTTGATACCTTACCGGAGACGGTCTTCCTTTTTTGGGGGGGCTTAATTAAAAAGGATCTTTCCGAAAAGCCCAACGATTTCAGTCCAAATTGATCCTGTTTGATCCTTATTAGTCCGTTTTGATCCTCAAAAACGTGTACAAAAAGTGTACAGTGTACAAGGATTTTCTCTGAGGCTATGGCTTCTCAGTGCTTGGCCCCTCACTTGAACTCCCTGTTTAGCGCACGTCTTACTCTATCCTAACCTTCAACCTGGCCAGTTTTTGGGGTCAGGTGCAGGTATTATATGGGAATTTGGGAAGGCCGACGAGATGGCGAGCGAGGGGAGATATCTGATAAAGCCGATTGCGATAGGGTGTTCAGGCGGACATCATTACGGTGTCCACGATGCTTCCCTCCACCAAGACATCATATGCGTCTGCAACCTTCTTCCAGTAATCCGCATCAGGCATGAACTTCAGTTGCCAGCGATCCAGAGAGGCCAGATCCTGAAAATCAGCAATCCAGTAGATTGTGGAAACGGCGCCAAAGCGCTCTGTGAAAACTTCAAGCTTTACATCAGGAGATTTGGCGTTGATGAAGTCGGCAACACCCTTTGCCCATGCGACGGCTGCAGGAAACAGCTTCTTGGTCTCAGCAGACCTCTGAAATCTTATCATAGGGGGCCCCCCCTTTCTTGCGTTAGGCCGCTAATCCTGGTTAGACGAAAAACGGACTTACTCCCCTCGCCTCCGTTAGTTGACCATAACGGATCAGATTAGTCTACGTTTTTTTGACAAAGCCGCTGACTTGCAGAACCTGCTAGTGCTATACTTACACGCAGTTTAAATCAGACGTTTTTATGACTGGCTTAGAGGGGATGCGGGGCGATGAGTTCAAAACAGACGAGCAGTGTGAGGATCTTCTTTGACCACCTGTATTTTTCAGTGTGCTGTGTCTTTGTGGTTTTTCTCCTGGTCTATAGCATAACCAGGTGGACGGGACACGGCTTTGACCTCGATGACAATTTCACCTTATGGGTGCTGGCAGTAGCCGCTCTTTCCCTAATTCTGGCGGCCTATTTGACGCACGTCTCCATATCGAGACGTCCGAGCGAGTTCATCGCTCGTACTAAAAGAGAAAGATAAGACGAATCGTTTTCCAATCCCGTTTCCCGCTCCGACAAGTATTCAATAGAATTAATCCAGCTTACTCTGCAGTGATTTTTCATGCGTCCCGATCCGAAATGGTGAGAGCAAAATGTGAGCAAGGAAACGAAGGTGTAGGATGTCCCTCTCTAAACCCCAATCTCTTGCATTATATGAGCCTGGCTTAGAGAACGACGAAAGCCCATGTGCTTCTTTTCGCTCAAGGAACCGCCTAAAGACGTATAATGGTATATGTGGCGTGGTCCTTCAGCAGCATGAACGGAGGCGGACGAACTGCCTCTCACACATGGGC
>JBKQMK010000263.1:0-7733 GCA_052146735.1 Desulfomonilaceae bacterium
CGCTCCCCCGCGTGGTGACCGGAAGCCCTTCCTGTGCAGCAAATTCTAAAGTGAGACGAATATCTTCTTCAGAGTGGACGCGGACGACCGCGTCCGGCTTGTGAGAAATCAGGGGGGCCGAGTCGTAGGAGTAGCAGAGTAGCTCGGCCTCGGAGGAGAGGACTTTACTCTTACCGACCAGTTCCTCCAGTTTCTGGACAAAGGGGCTTTTCACGACCGAGGGTCCTTTAGAGTGGTTGAGTGGTCCTACCATATCATGATGTGATATGTTGTCAAGAGAACTCGTTGGATGTCTACCAGAAAACTTGACAGAGACGTCTCAAACCTCTAATCAGATACTCATGGAACCAAAATCCGATCACCCGCCTGAGACCGTCTTCCGCCCCATCAAACTGGAGCGAGTGGCGGAGAAGGTCGCCAACCAACTCAAAAAGGCCATCAGCAACGGTGTGTTTAAAGTAGGGAAACGCCTCCCGTCAGAACGGGGAATCGCTGAACAGATGGGCGTTAGTCGAACCTCGGTGAGGGAAGCAATTCAGCAACTTGAACTGCTGGGCATCGTTGATACCGTTCATGGGGGCGGATCTATTGTTAAGAACCTGACTGAACAGGAAATCCGCAGCCCCATGGAGATAGTACTGGAGCAGGACAAAGAGCGGGTCCTCGAGTTGACCGAAGTCAGGGCGTTTATGGAGGCATGGGCCGCAAAGCGGGCCGCGGCGAATCGGACCGATGCGGAACTGCGGCTGATCCGCGGTTTTCTGGAAGAGATGGAGCGAGACCTAGAGAAAGGGCAGATTCGGCCTGAGCTTGACTTCAAGTTCCACGCTGAAATTGCAGCAGCCACTCACAACACGATCTTTCTCCACTTGATTCAAAACATCCACCAGTTGATCAGTTATTCCATAAAGGTGCACAGAGAGCAGGTCTTTGTGACACCGGAGGACCAGCAGACCATCTTTTACCATCATCTCCGGGTCTTCAAGGCCATTCAAGACCGAGATCCTGACGAGGCCGAAGCTGCGATGGCCGAGCACCTCCACTTTGTCGTTAGGGAATACAGGAAAAAAATGCTGTCAGGCTGAGACCGGGTCCCGCCGGCTCATTTCCGGAAGAAGCGCTATCTGCTGCAATTCAAGCAATTGGGTGGTAATCTGCCGGCCAAGCCCTCGCGAAGGTTTTTGGCGGCTAATTGGGCCATCTTGGTTCGGGTTTCGATTGTGGCGCTACCGACATGAGGGGTCAGTACCACGTTTTCCATGTCGGAGAGACCTGGAGTAAGTTCAGGTTCCCTTTCGTAAACATCCAGCCCTGCGCCTGCTATCTTCTTTTCCCGTAGCGCATCGACAAGCGCCCCTTCATCCACTATAGGTCCTCGGAAAGCATTGATCAGATACGCGCTAGGCTTCATGAGTTCCAGCTCGTTGGGCCCGATCAAATGCTTCGTTTGCTCCGTGAAGGGCACGTGAAGGGAAACAAAATCCGCTTGTGCAAGAAGAGTCGCCAGCTCAGAATAGGTGACCCCCAGGACCCTTTCCTCTGTTTCTGACATTCTATGACGATTGTGATAGATGATTGTCATCCCAAAGCCCTGTGCCCGCCGGGCCACAGCCTTTCCGATTTCACCCAATCCTATTATACCGAGGGTCTTTCCGCTCACCTCGGTTCCCAGAAAGACTAAGGGCGCCCAGGGCTTGAACGCTCCGGCCCTGACAATTCTGTCACCTTCCACAAGCCTCCGGGAGACAGCGAGAATCAGCGCGAAAGTGAGATCGGCTGTAGCGTCGGTAAGGACACCGGGAGTATTGGAAACCGGATTCCCCGCGCCGAAGCCGCCGCAATGTCAATATTATCGTAACCGACTCCGTAGTTGGCTATCATCTTCAAATTCGGGGCACTTTCCATCAATTCCGCGTCAATTCTGTCTCCGACCATTGAAAGCAGCCCATCTTTATCGGCAATGTGCCGTATGATGTGTTCTCGCGGCATGGGCGCGTCAATTTCGTTGGCCACCACCTCATGTTCGGCCCTAAGCATAGACACGACTCCTTCAGGAAGCCTTCCGGTCACAAGCACTTTCATCCTCAAACCCCTCTCTTCTCACAAGACTTTGGCGCAGATCTCAAGGCGTCTGGCTACAAAAGTTCACTCTGAGGCCAGAATTATTCTTATGTCCATCACGTTGGTTCGTGTCGGCCCGGTAATTATCAGATCTCTCAATTTCTTAAAGAATGTATACGAGTCATTATTTTTCAAGAATACGTCGGGGTCCAGCCCTGCCTCAGAAGCACGCTCTAGGGTATGGCTATCGACCACTGCTCCGGCCGCATCCGTGGGACCGTCAGTGCCGTCCGTAGCGGCACTGATAAATAGAGAGCGCGGCAACTCCGCAGCTTTTCTCACGAGAGACAGGACAAATTCCTGATTACGTCCTCCGCGACCGTTACCTTTCAGGAACACAGTGGTTTCCCCTCCGCTGAGCAGACATGCCGGCGGCTGGAGCGGATTACCCGTAGTCCGCAACTCCTTTGCCAAAGCCCAGTGAAAAACTGCGGCTTCTGAGGTATCTCCTTGGATCGAGGAAGAAAGGATGAGGCTCTTGTATCCAAGTTCTTCCGCCTTGGAGCGGCCTGCGTATAGAGACAGGATGTTGCTCCCTACCACTATGTTCCTGACCCTCTTGAAAATCGGGTCTCCATGCTTGGGAGTTTCGGGGACTTTTCCCGCTGCCCCATCTCGAATCCGCTCCTCAATCGCCGCCGGGGCCTTGCCCATGAGACCGTATCGCTCAAGAATGTCCAGCGCTTCTCGGAACGTTGAGCGGTCCGGAGCAAATGGTCCTGATGCTATGGTGCCGGGATCGTCCCCTATGACGTCGGAAAGCATCAGGTTTATTACAAGCGCTGGGTACGCGCGTCTCATAAGGTTTCCACCCTTTGAATCGGAGAGATGCTTTCGTACAGCGTTTATCTCATAGATGTCCGCGCCGACGGCCAAGAGCTGTTGGGTAAGCTCCTGTTTGTCCCCAAGGCTTATCCCGACTGCCGGGGCAGGCATTAGAGCCGAGCCTCCCCCTGAAATACAAGAGATAACAAGGTCTTCAGGTCCGGCAGATTCCAAAATTCCTATGATCTTGTTGGCGGCTTTTCGTCCGGCTTCGTCGGGGACAGGGTGCCCTGCTTCAATTACCTCGACCTTTTTCATAGGTATGCCGTGGCCATACTTCACACAAATGGCTCCGCCGGCAAGACGCTCGCCCAGAAGATCCTCTATGGCCTGAGCCATAGGGGCGCTCCCCTTCCCTGCTCCCACAAGTATTATCCGGCCGACATCGTTCAGTGGAATTTTAAAATCGGCACATACCAGCAGATTGTCTCCCTGGAGTGAGACAAAGCGCTTCACGGCCGAAGCAGGGTCAGCAGCTTCCAAACAAGCCTTCAGGATCTTGTCTGCATCTGCCCTTAGTTTTTCCAGTATCGCGTCTTTCGGCATCATCGCTCCGATTCGGCCGGTGCAGACCGAATAATGAGAAGCAAGGCCTGCCAGGCATCGTGTGCAGAGCCCTCCGGCAGGTCCCTTATGGGATTAAGACCATTTTGCCGTATCCTGTCGACTCCATCACTGCTACGTGCGCTTGAGGGGCCTCAGCCAGCGGAATTTCCCGCCGTATCACCGGGCGGAGCGTGCGGTTTTCCAGGCCCGCTACTAGAGCTGCATGGATGCCGGTCAATTCACGCTCCGAAGCATTGAATAGAACCGCGCCCAAAATAGAAGCATCGCGGCCCATGGCGTCGCGAGGGTCAATTTCAACGGTCCCGCGGCTGCCGATCACAACGACCCGGCCCCCCTGGTCCAGGATTTTGAGGTCATTGCCGAGGTTGACATTTGCCAGCATCTCCAGGATGACGTCTACTCCGCGTCCGCGGTTTAGACTTACGACTTCTTCACAATGGTCAGGGGTCTTATGATTGACCACATAATGGGCCCCCTGCTCCAGAACCAGTTTCAAACCTTTCTCGGTGCCACCCGTCGCGATGACACGCAGTCCCGCAGCACGAGCCAATTGCACTGCCGCAACCCCGACCCCGCCGGTGGCACCGTGCACCAGGACAGTCTCGCCGGCCCTGGCAGCCGCGCGATTGAACAAGGCACGATACGCGATGCCGTACGGCACGCCCATTGCCGCACCCTGCTGATATGACACGTGTTCGGGTAGCGCGTGAACCTGAGATTCATTGCATAGGGCCTGTTCAGCATAAGTCCCGGTTACCGCTCCTGCTGTATAGACCCGGTCACCGACAGCCAGACTACTGACCCCTTCACCGACCGTCGCTACCAGACCTGCCGAGTCCATGCCGGGGGTGTAGGGAAGGTCGGGCCGCTTGGCATACTGTCCCGATCTGATGTACGTATCAACAGGATTGACGCCCGCCGCCTTCACGGTCACAACTACTTGTCCAGGACCAGGTTGAAGGTCCGGAACTTCCTCGATGCGCATAACCTCGGGACCGCCAAATTCGCGCACTCTAATTGCCTTCATGGTTCCCTCCTCCGCAGTATCACAATTATCAGTACAGATTAGAGTCCGGGTTCCTCGAAACGGTCCCGTCAGCATACCCAAAAAGAGTGGAAAGAGGTATATGGCAGGAGTAAGATTATGCCTTCCCCATTGTCTGCGCCCAAAGGAGATCCTTCTATGAAGAAACGGTCGAGCCTTGAAAGAAAGATGCTCTCCTATTTCGGATTGATTGCAGCCGCGTCACTCCTGATTACCGTCGAATTTGTGTGGGCCATCCGCGCAGCCACGCCACCTGGCACGGCAGGTCAATCCGCTTTCTTGGCCACCGAATCGTTGGAGACCGCGAGGCGTGCAATGGAGTCCCTGCAGAACAAAGCTCTGCTCATGTTTGTGGTCCAAGCTGCAGTGACACTCATCGTTCTGGTCATGTTTATGAGAAGGATCACAAGCCCTCTACAGCAGATGGTGGTAGAGGCCGAAAACATTTCCGAAGGAGACCTGAGCCGCACGATTAAAGTTCGGAGCAAAGACGAGATCGGCCTGATCGCGGAGACCATTAACGGCTTGACGAGCAATATTCAGGAAATCGTGACTCTGGGATTGTCCACAGAGGCAGCCCTGCGGTCTCCAATTGCAGCGCTCCGACAACGATTAGCAAAAGACGAGGAATCCACGAGTAGGCTCGATTACATCGAGGCACGACTTGATGGTTTCAGGGACATCGCCCAGTGCTTCAAACTGTTACCGCCTCCATTGCCGGAAAGAAAAACGGAGGGCGCGTAAAGATGGAGTTGACGGCCTTGTCTGCCGGTGGTGACTGGATGGCCCTTCCGGCAGGGTTTGCGATTGCGACATTGGCCACGCTGGTTGGTTTCGGGGGCGGCATACTGTGGATGCCTTATCTCATACTTGTGGCACGCCTGGAACCCGCACAGGCCGTAGTGACCTCGCTGGTGATTCAGGTAGCGGGCATGGGATCAGGCAGTGTGGCGGTAATCAAAGCGAAGAAGGCCGACTTGCGCTTGTCTTTCTATCTGTCCGCATGTGCGTTTCTGGGGGTCCCCATAGGAGTGTGGCTGTCCAGATTGGTTTTCGCGGATTCCATTGTTTTTTTGCTGGGCGCTCTCAGTCTGACTATGGCGCTGGTCTTTGTTTATGCACGAGATGATTTTGACGGCACGCTGCTGAAAAAAGTTTCTCTGCGGCAGACCGCTCCGTACTTGTGGCTGTCCACGGCCTTTGCTGTCCTAACGGGCCTTTTGTCGATGGGAGTGGGGGACTTCCTGGTTCCTATCCTTCGCAATCGACTCCGGCTGAACATGGAATCAGCTATGGCTGCTTGCCTGATCGTTATGGCGATAAATGCAGCGCTCGCTGCGATACTTCATCTTATGATAGGAGAACGCTTCGCCACGGGCCTTGTACTTTGGGCGATTCCCGGAGTCATCATCGGAGGCCAGGTCGGGCCGAGGCTGGCAGGTCGAATCCCGGACCAGACCCTCAAAGAAATATTCATCTACGGACTCTCCCTCGCGGGGATTCACATGATGTTCAACATGCCCGGCAGCCACTGATACCAGGTCGCGTTCAGAACGGGAAGATTTGGGGGACCCTTCTTTGTAAAGACGGTTCCCCCAAACCCCCTCCAAGAAACTCTAACACTCGCCGGAATCCCCATTTCCCTCAAGAGAAATGAGGATTCCGGTAACGGCTAGAAGTTCTTGAGGAGGGGTTCGGGGAGGAACTTCTTACAAGAAGTGTCTCCCCGATTATTCCCGTTTGAACGCCAAATTGGTGTCAGAACCATCTAGCTATAACCACTTTGGTATCAGTGAAGAACTGGAACGCTTCCCGGCCGTGCCCCTTCAAATCGCCGAACAAAGACTCCCCGGCGCCGCCGAACGGGAAGAAGGCCATGGGAGCTGCGATACCGATGTTAATGCCGATCATGCTGGGTTTGACACGATACTTGAATTCCCGGACAACTTTTCCACTATCGGTGTACAGACACGCCGCGTTGGCGAAGCCCCGGGTATTGATGATGTCTATGGCCTCGTCCAAGGTCTCGACATGGATCATGGCCACTACCGGACCGAAGATCTCTTCCCTGGCAATGGTCATGTCCGGTGTGACTTTATCGAAAACAGTCGGTCCGATGAAAAACCCCTTGGGATAGCCTTCAACCTTAACGTTCCGGCCATCTAGGACTAGCTCGGCCCCTTCAGCAATGCCTTTTTCGATGTAACTCAGGACACGCTCCCGGTGCGGGTGGCTGATAACCGGTCCCATGGAGGTGCTCGGATCGAGGCCGTCCCCCACCTTCATTGCTTTGGCCGCAGCAACGAACCTTTCTCTCAGTTTGTCATGAACGCTCCCCACCGACACCAACATCGATCCGGAAAGGCAGCGTTCCCCTGCGCAGCCGTAGAAAGAGGTGATCAGTGAAGGCAACCCTTTATCTATGTCAGCGTCAGGCATAACTACGACTGCATTCTTTGCGCCGCCCAGGGACTGTACCCGTTTACCGGTCTTTCCACATTCCTGATAGATGTACCGCGCCGTACTTGTCTGGCCGACGAAGGATAGCCCCGCTATGTCGGGATGCTGCAACATTGCGTTCACGACGTCTTTTGACCCGTGCACCATGTTCACCACCCCCGGCGGAAATCCTACTTCGTCAATCGCTTCGAAGATGCGAGTTTGGGTCATCGGAACTTGCTCCGAAGGCTTCACAATGTATGTGTTTCCCGTGACAATGTCATAAGGCAGAAACCACCAGGGCACCATAGCAGGGAAATTAAACGGAGCTATACATCCGAAGACCCCGAGGGGTTGGCGCTCCGCCGTACAATCAATGTTCTGGGCTATATCCTCGAGACAGTACCCCGCCATCATAGTGGTCACGCCGGTAGCATGCTCCACGTTTTCGATCATGCGCCTCACTTCCCCGCGGGATTCGTCTATGGTTTTGCCTTCTTCAGTCACAAGAACCCTGGCTATATCTTCGAATGCCTCCTCGAATGCTTCTTTGAGCCTAAACAGATACCTGGCGCGAGTCAGAGGCGGCGTGGTACGCCACTCAGCATAAGCTGCCTTTGCCGCTTTAGCAGCCTTGTCTACATCCTCGGCCGTGGAGAAGGGAACCAACGCTATCTTTTCTCCCTTGGCAGGACACCAGACGTCTCCCAAATTCTTCGATTGGGAAGTTTGCCAC
>JBKQMK010000264.1:0-14063 GCA_052146735.1 Desulfomonilaceae bacterium
CATTTTTCACAACAAAAGCCAGTGGAGAGGGAACGGGGCTCGGTTTGGCAATGGTCCACGGCATTGTCTCGCAACACGGGGGGTACATAAGATGCTACAGTGAACCCGGTCTGGGGACCTCTTTCAAAATCTATTTCCCGGTTTCTTCAACTGAACGCCTGCTGGATATGGCGATTACCCGAGAGATGCCAGCATTTGGTTCTGAGACTATACTCCTGGTAGATGATGATGATCGTATTAGAGATGTTGCACAGCAGATGATCGAAATGGGGGGATACAAGGTGCTGGTCGCCTCCAGCGGAGAAGAAGCGTTGGAGATGTACGCCAGTCACGGAGAGGATATCGCACTCGTCATCCTTGACCTGATTATGCCGGGGATGGGCGGAAAACGTTGCCTTCAAGAGCTCTTGCGGATCAATCCTAATGCGAAAATTCTCGTTGCCAGTGGATATTCGTCGAACGGTCTGGCTATAGATAAAGAGGAAGAAGGGGCAAGGGGATTCCTCAATAAGCCCTACGATGCCAAGGATATCCTCGCGGCCATCAGGAAGGTATTGGACCGAGGCCACCTGTAAGATCGTGTGACAAAGTCTCATGCAAACACTTGGCGATATGTAGGCAAGAAGTTGAAAATCTGGGGCTCTTGGTCATCGCCGGACTGACGTGGGTAGTGAAGTCCGCAAGCGATTTCCAACTTCACATCGAAACTGCATTTCAGTCATGATATCATTTCGTTGCAGAAATCGGTACCACCCTTATAATGTTGTTTCTTCCACCTGGGCTCTCTCCTCTCTGAAGATAATAATATTCATAGCAAGACAGAAGCTCAGCATTCATGAAAGTCTTCCATAGCCTTTAAGATCTGGAACAGAGCTATGAGTTTTGTCCAGATTGATGCTCATGTAGGTATCAGAGCTTCTTTACTGGGTCGTACGAGGAATACCAGAGAGATGCCGCTGAGTAGTTGCCTATACGGCCTGAAGTGAGAAGCCCGTTCAGCTCTGGATTGCAGTGCCATGAAGCGAGAAGTCCTAGGCCCTTACTTCAACTTGGCGGTGTCGAGGACTTTTTGTAAGCGGGTACTACAAAATCCCTTTTCACATACCAATTAATAGGTATGCTAGATATCATCATCGCTGATAGCTTTAGCTCCGTGATGCCCCTGCTCCTCCCGCCTCTGCTGCCCCCGAGACGCTCTCCTTCTCATAGAGTTATTACTTAACCGACCAATACGAGTATTTCTTGTATGAGGCGCTTAGGGTGGCTTTTTGAGAGAATTCACTCAGTTTGAGCTTCACGAGCTCCTTCCCATCAATATTCCAGTAGCGAAGCCGAGTTCTAATCTTCCACCGATCCAGAATAGGTGCGTCTCCCGATGGTGAACCGAAAGAGTGCAGCGAAGATCTTGCTATGACTCGTGATCTCGCGAAACCAGAACGTTGTAGATGCACGGACGCAATTTATACATACACTCCGCACACCCCGAAACAGAAAATCGCGTAGAATTGTTCTCAGGTGCCTTATGAGCGATGTGCGGTCGGTGTGTTAGGTAAAGTAACAGAGGGCCACCAAATTAAGGGCTCCTGCGGCGAGCAAAGACAAGCACACAAAATCCCAAAAGAAACGATTGACACGTACCCTCCTGTCTTAACTTCTGCAAGTACTCGTCCCGCAAAAAAATGCAGTTTTGCTGTCACGCCTGGGCGTCTTGCGGAGAGATCGTTCCAAGAAAAGTTTTCGTTGTTTTATTCTTCGTATTTCTGGTATTGGCCATTGATACCGAGCCTCGTTGGGTTATCCCCAATGAGTGCAAAAGCCCGCCGGTTTTGCCAGCGGGCTTTTTTGGGGTAAGTGGCTTCACAGGATTGATGCGGCCGCATTACCTCTAGAAAATAAAACCCATCTTCCCACCAAAGATCCAGTTTCTCCTGTCAAACTGGATGTCAGCCGATCTACTGATGCCATTCAAGGTGAAATCACGGGTACGATCAGTATGAATAGCGTCGAATCTCACAAAGGCTCCCAAGCTGCAAGAAGCCATCTTCATGGACGCTTCGGCCAACCCCTCAAGAAAGTAGCCAGATTTGTAATTTGTCGTGCCGGAGAATCTTGTCGGGACCTGGTCTGTCGGAGGCAGAGTTTCCTGAAACTCGGCGTCGCTAGGAAGGGCGGGGAAGCCGAGGAATGCAGCCTTGAAACTGCTATTGCAATTTGGCTGGGCCTGTAACTCAAGGCCCAAATAGGGAATGTAGGCGTTGAGCGTAAGCTGAGCCTGTCCCGGAGTAACTGCAATGCCTTGCTGATTCGTGGCTTGACCGAAGTCCACCACGAAAGAGGACCATCGAAAACCCGCCAACCCGAAGGCACACTGAGACAGACGATAACTGAGAGCCGCGTCCAGTTCCCACCACTGAATATCGGGATTCCATTCTCGTTTTGCAGCGCCATTTACTTGTTGATACGATTCCAAGGCATTGGACTGCACAGGAAAAAGATGGGCCAATGCAAGAAACATCCCTACATTTTGCGACAGAGCGAACGGAGCCGTCAGTTCCAGCCAAACACCCTGCAAAGTAAAATCATTTCTCGCTGAGGTTATTCCAACGACATCCCCGTTGTTGAACTGAATGTTGATCCCGGTCCCATGATCCTTATAAAGGTACCCTACGTACACGGAAGGCTCCATGAACGGCGCAGGCTTGCACATCGGCGGAGGGCAGGCGTACGGGTTAAAACATGGAACCGAGGAACACCCTGGGTTTGGATTCGGATAACACGGTGCCGGAGCTGGTGGATGGCATTTCACCGGAGGAGGTGGCGGCGCCATGCCCGGGTAGCCTGAATAGCCTCCTGGGGCTCCCCAAGGGCTCATCTGGGCTGAAGCTACTGTTACAAGTAGTCCAAAAGCTAAAATGGCACTAATCAAGGTTCTTACTAATATTTTGGACATTATAACCTCGACCTTTCAGGCAATCTCAGCCAAAAGCCTCTAAGACTTAGTCTATTAGGAAAATTACCGAAGACTTATGGTGAAGTATAACATAATGTAAATATATTAGTCAATTAAAAATAAAGGATATTCTGTGGTGCAGAGTCTGGCTGGCTGGCTTCACGTACTGCGGCGCGGCCCGTCCCTCCCTTTTGGGGTTTGAGTGGTCGGTCTAGAACAATGAGTACTGGGTAAGTTCTGAAAGAAGCGTAACTTCAGCCACGGGGAGGGGAGAAGGAGGCCTAAGAAGAGTAACCGCTGCTACTCAGGGGCACCGAGCAGCGCCTTGAACCAACAGACCGGGCTCTAGTCACAGTCTAATCCGCTAGACCAGACCTTGGGGGCAACGTCCACGAAATTCGGCTATTACTGGAACAGGCCCCTGTTAAAATCGTATATCCGCGCCAGCCTTCCCGCAGACAATGTGGCGACTCCCAATTGTGGCAGTACACATGGCCCGGAAACAAGCCCGGTCCGCCTTCGGCTTAATCATCATGCGAATAGGTGCTATTTACGAGTCGTTCTTTTTCTCAGCCTTACCTTTCAGTCGAACCAGTAGCCACTCTTCTGTTCGGTCTTTTCCAAAGTGCAGAAGAGCCGGGCCTTCGTCCTTTGTAAGGTTTGCCAGGCCAGTATCAACCACCGTGCTCTTGTTGTCCCCCATCGTCCATGCTACTCGTTGGGTCTTCTTGTCCACAGCTCCGTGAACGGGCAGAGTGGTATCCGTGATCGTGCTATAGAAGTTGCCTCGTATGATTCCGTTATGGTTGACCGCCAACTGAAAAATCATGGTGGGGTCAGTCTGCTGGCCCTGCACCATCCCGAATACTCCTAGCGGCAGCCATTCGGCCTGATCATCTGGCTTGGCATCGCCAGAAGCTGCAAGCGAACTTGCCTGATCATAGTACTCGTTGTCAGACCCAACTCGCTGTCCCTCCACATACACGTTGTCCCCCTGGTACAGGACCGTGCTGCCGTAATCGTAGTCCTCGGGCTCGGAATCGCAGCCCACCCAGTCCGAGGCGCCGCTCCAGCTTGCAGATGCCCAAGCCGAGCCAGCGAGAGCAGCAGTGGTCCAGGCCGCGCGATGTGCTGCAAACCATGCGGGGTGGAACAGGTGGTAATGATAAAACGCGTGTCGCACCGACGATCCGCGCTCACTACGCATGTCATGGGGTATGTACCGGATGTGCGTCCTAGAGACGAAGGCGGCAGATCCACCTCTGGGGCCTTCCACACGACCCGCGGATACATGAGTACCTTCCAATCTACCACCAGCGTGTGCCGAAGCAACGTGGCCAACCCCGGCGTCGGTGGGTAAGCCGAGAAACTTGTCTAACTGAGAGCGAGATGCCCCGGCAGACCCTCGGAGTCCGCGTTCATCGTGACCGGCCTCAGGCTTCGAAGTTTCACGTGAGGGCCTTCGTTCTCTTTCTGAGCGAAACCTTTCGGTGCGCTCAGACCGAAATCCACCGGAGTCACCGTCGCGGAAGCCGCCGAAGTCTCTATCGCCCCCACCCCCGCCGCCGAACCCGCGTCCTCCGAAGCCTCCTCCTCCGAAGCCGCCGCGGTCGAAGTCACCCCCTCCAAAACCACTGAAACCCCTTCCTCCAAATCCTCCGCCGCCAAAGCCGCCTCCTCTGAATCCTCCGAAACCGCGGCCCAGAGCATCCCCAAGGGGAAGGACCGCAACGAGTAATGCCGCCAGCAGTAATCCTATTAGTTTCTTCATGTTAGACCTCGTCGTTGAAGTTCTCCTGTGCGAATCTCATTAGCTTATGGTTTAAGTGTTTGTGAAAATTAAGCTTCTTTTCTTAGCGACCTTTTCGTTTCAACACCACTGGTTCCTGATCATTCAAGCTTAGCCCGGCTACACTTCGATTGGCCGATTGCCAAAAAAAACTGTCCCCATCAATTCTTGAGACGATCTCGTTCGATGTGGTGAGTGCGCCGTCCGGCATCATTCCACGCGATTCGATGACAAACCCTTTTTTCAGGAGCCTCCATTGCCCCCGGCCATAGCCTCCGGTGGAATCAAAGCTCCAGGAGATCACATCACCTGACGATGGATCGCGGCCGATGATCTGAATACCTGACCTCAACAGGGTATCCTTGTCCCGAACACTGTACATGAGCTCGACGAACTTCTTTTCCGCGATCCATTTGAAACTGAAGTCCAGAGTATTCGAGCCCTTTGTCGCGCTCCAATCTCCAATCAACCACTCAAGATCTCCGAAACTCGGACGTTGGGACAGCGTCGGGGAAGCATGTTCGCGAACGCTGGCCATGAGCCACTTGCCCTGTTCTTTCAGGTGCACTGCAGTGTAAGAACCCCGTGACACAATTGCGCCGTCCGCCTTCTTCACGACCGCCGTACCGTTCTCTATGGCTGAATGACCCGCTATGATATTGACGGACGAGATAGAGATCTCGACCTTCAGACCAGGGTTCGCTGCGAAGAATGCTGCATATTCCTTCTCGATTGCATCCCTCCCTTGGATGCTCCGCCCGGTCTCATCTGTGTATTCACAATCGCCTGTCCAAAGGACCGCGATCGCCTTGGCGTCGCCCTTGTTAAAGGCCGACGTGAACGCCTGTCCTGTCGAGCGGACAGCTTTTTCATCGGCAGTCTGAGAGCTTGGTGTTTGAGCCGAAGGCAGGGCTTTGTCCACGCCCTTCTTGCCTTCTGCCGCGAAGCCGTAGCCCGTGGCCATCACTAGAGTCAACACGATCATCAGCATTGAATTTCGCATGGAATCATTCCTTTCCTTACAACAGAATAAACAAGCCCGGGTCCAGTTATGAACTCCTTTGGTTGTGATCTATTTGTCCGTTCGAATATGGACGTCCCGTTGCGGGAATGGCATGTCGATTCCCCGTTTTTCGAACTCCTCGCAAATGGCCCGGTTTAGCTGATCTGTGGCCTTTGCCCTGAATTCCGGCTGAACAATCCAGACTAGCAGCGCAAAATCCAGCGCTGAATCACCAAAATTCATAAGCCTCACCGATGGCGCCGAGTCAGATAGCACGTATTCACACCTCTCAGAAGCGGCTAGTAATGCCTGCTCCACTTCATCTACAGAGGATCCGTAAGCCGCTCCCACGGGCACACTAATCTGGGCTGCGACCTCCGGTGCACTTTCGTTGATAATTTTCATATTTGCTATGTTGGCATTAGGAATTGAAACGAGTATTCCGTCGAGCCTCTTAATGCGAGTGCTGCGGAGCCCTATTTCAGTAACTGTTCCTTGGTCTCCTTCTCCTAACACAATGAAATCTCCCAATTTGAACGGTCGATCCAAGAGAATAGTAACGGTACCGATCAGATTTGATAGAGCCTCTCGTCCCGCTAGTGCAACGGCCAGGCCACCGATACCTAATCCCGCGACCAGAGAGTATGTAGGCAGACCCAAGCGAGCCCCAAGATTTATGGAGGCACCAACTACAACTAAGACAGTCACGATGTTAAACACGAAGCGTATAAGTTGCGCATGCATGCCACCTGGTTCAAATCTGCCCAAGGCAATCACAACTGATGCGGCCCGATTAAGAATAGCCGCATAAAGCCATACCCTGCCGGCATAAGAAATTAACAAACATACAAAAGCTATGGCCAAATATGTCTCGGCATTTCGAAGGTGCAGACCGTACACAAGAAACGTGAGAGCTGGCTCCGGAAACAGCATAAGTATGATAGGGAGGACGAGACCGCCTACCGAATGCTCGAGGCTTGAATTGAGTTTCCTGTCCAGAATCCCGAGGGCCTTGCGGGCATATCTGTATGTGAACAGTACAGCACCCGCGGTGACTAGAAAGTACAGAATCAATCCTATCCATTGCCAGACGGTCTGTCCAAATATTTCTGACCTTGCCCATTGTGGCAGCCGATCTATGATTTCTTTTGTACCAATTGGCCCTGCCGACGTACTCAACTGCTGGAAGAGTGCCCCTTCCGCGCCGGGTTTGTAGGGCAAGTTCATAACTTTGTAGAAGAATTCATCCGATTTTTTTACTGTATACGGTGAAAAGAGGAATTGCTCACCGGCAGCTTCACCCTTGGCGGCTGCAATGGTGATTTCTGTGTATGGGAGGGTCCAACTGGTCAACTTCTGGGTTTCAACAGCCTTCGGGTCGGGAATCTCCTCAAGAGGTGGAATATAGATTCGATCGAGGGTTTCCTTGAGGTACAGAGCGGTATAGAATCCCAGGACAGGTCTGATGGCTGACGGTTCCGTGTCTAGATTGAGGCAGCGCACAGCGCGATCAAGGAAAGCCCTGGCCTGGTCTCTGTGGCCAGCCCTGTAGGCGGCTACGGCCTTGTTCATTTCGGTCAGAAAAGTATTGAGCGTTGCTCTCGGGCTTGAAGTGTCCGGTGGGGCCAAAGGATAGAGGGCTTGGGCTGCTACGACAGTGTTTCCGCAGAACCACAGTAACAGGAGGCAGACCATTGCCATAGAGTATCTGGGGCGCACAGCCAACAAATTAGTTCTAAAAGCTAAAATTTCCATTTCCCTTTACTGCAGGCCTATAATTGCAGTACCTTCTATTCAATTCCTAACTCCACATTCATGAGATAGCGACTGGTAGCCGTTAATGCCGCGAAGGCCGCCACTCCCATTGGGACCTCCCAGAATGGAGTTTGCGATTCTAGCATTCTCCGGGCAATCACAAAAGACAGCAAATTCACCAACGAAGCCAATTCATGAGAAATTAGGGTCCGCACCAACTCCATACCTATGGTTATCAAGAGAACTCTCTGCCCAATCTCATGCAGCGTCGCCATAGCGGTCCAGTCTAGACCCAAGGCCATTCTCACGGTAGCCAAAAAAAAACATATTACAGCAAACAGCAGAACCAGTGCCATGATGCGTTCGCACTACCTGACCAGTTCCTGATTGATTGCCGAGATACGATCACCCAATTTCATAAAATGTTAAACCCTTTCTCCCCGTACGATAGAATGGACAAGCAGTGGTCATTGGTTCTCATTCTTGCCCACGTCCACCAATCAGATCATCCGGGCTTTAGGCGCGCAGCCTCGGATAAGGGCCCGCGCGCCAATATCTGCCTTGATTCCCTACTGTCCGCCCGTCACGCTGGGGAGGCCTTGCACCCTCACGACCGGTGGCGGATTCCACTTACCAACGAGCGCTTCCTGCTTCGGCGCATACAGGCGCATGGTCAGGTTGAACGGCCCTTTCGGCGCGGGCAGCCAGTTCCACTCCTTGTCTTTGCCCGGGCTCTCAGTCTGGAAATAGAGATCGAGCGAACCATCCGGGTTGTACTTGAACGGCATCCAACTGCTGACCGCGAATCGATTGATGCTGTTCGCGACCTGAAAGCCGTCCTGGTCATAGAGAGTGATCGACCAGAAGGCGTTCGCAGGAGGGATGGCGGCTTTGTCGAAGTGAATCGTGTACTTGTTCGAGCCTTCGAGTGGCTTGCCTGACTCGTCGCCGAGATTCAGAGGATAGATCGCATCCTGGGGCAGGTTGGCGCCGAGGCCCTGCTGGGAGACGATGGCGCGCTTGAGGTAGTAGTTGCCGTACACGCCCATCGTATCCGTATTCATTGACCAGCCGTTGGCGACGCGGGCGAGCGTATGGAGCTTCCACTCCATAAGCTTCTGAGCTGCCTCCGGCACGTTTTCGAGACCCTTCTTGACAGCGGGGTCCGTCTTTTCTATGTCGAAACTCTTGCCGGGCTCAATACCAATCTTCTTCATCATGGCGATGATCGGCTCATCGGTGATGTGCGGAGGATGCAGCTTCAGGAGTTCGGCTGCGTACGCGAAGAACTTGCCGGCGGGCATTGTGTCGACCTGGATCTTCGGCGGAGTCTTCATGTCTACCGCGGGATTGATCTTGACTTGAACCGGCGCAGGCGACTTGCCGAACTGTGCGAGCGGCGTCACTTTATAGCCTGCTTGGATCTTGTGAACAGCGTCGTAGCCCTTTGGACCGTCAGTCTTGGTCCGGCCGATCACCCAGACGTATGGCGTCGGAGCATCTATACGCTGGGTGTCTTTCGGGAGTTTGAACTCCTCGATGAACCGATCCTTCAGGTCGGGCCGCCAGCCGGGTGGAACGATGATAAAATTGCCCGCCATTGTGCCCGTCGTGCGCCATCCCGGCGACGCGAACACGTCTGTCCACATGTCGAGCATTGGGAGCAGATAGTATCGCCCGCCCGTGTCCGGCGCGGAGACGATCACCGGCTCCTTGGTGAGATCGAGCCATGCGATGGAATACAAGGTGTCGAAATTGGGCCGCACGACCACCTTCAGGTCAGCGGGCGGATATTCCGGTACGTCCACGAACATGTTCATCGGGCCCTTGCCGAACTCTTTGCCGGGTTCGATGTTCGTGGACTGCTTGCGGGTGATGTCCATCGTGATGAGCGAATAGAAATAGACGTAAGCATGCACTCCGATGGCGTGCGCCTCTTCCTCGCTGACTTTGGAGGCTTGCTGTGCAGTGACCGGTTGGACTGCTATAAGGGCTACCAGCAGAAACGCCAAAACTGTGCTCACACTAATTATCTTTTTCATGTCACTAATTCCTTTCAAGTTAGTTGTGACCAATTCTTCCGTTCCGAAAGATTGGAGATGAGCGGATAGCCCCGTGCGAAGCGGTCCGCGTGGTTCACCAGCAATTCAGCTGTTACTCGTCGGCCTTGTTATTCCGCTTGGCCGCTTCAAGCTTCTTGATGTCCTCCGGAGAAAGCTTCAGCCGGTCGATCGTAGGCGTGATCTTGTTGATCTTGCTGGCGAACGTGAACGGAACCTGGTAGTCGGCGTCACCCACCGGCGTGCCGGTGGTCTGCTGAGCCGCGGCGGGCCCGGCCCCAATCAGTCAGACCAGACACGCCATGACCAGTCCGCAGGTAACCAGTTGCCGAGGGAGTTTTCGCAAGACAGGCATAAATTCTCCACTTTTCAAAGTCGGTCCTCGTAGGTTGACTCAGATTCACCACGAGTTCGCTGCAACAGTTGCATCGCTAACGGCATTTTTTCGCGGTTAAATTCTTCGCGGCATCGATCTCGCCAGACTTCAGGCTTCCATCCGCGCCTTCAACCACGCCCTTGCGAGAAGGAGCGTCAAGACAACGTGTAACCCGACCGCCGGCCACAACAGCGGGCCGACCCATTCGCCACTGATGCCGACGTAAGTTAGATAGGCCATCGCCAGGGCGCTGTAGATCATCATACCGACCAGTGGCGGGCCCGGCCAGCAGGCGACCCCTAGTGCGATGAGGGCGATGCCGGCGATACGACTCATCACAGTCCCCGCGCCGGAAATTCCGGCTCCGAACAACAGCCGGACGACCAGCGAAGGGTAGAGCACCAAAGCAAGCCCCGTGAACGCTTCACCCGCTCCCACGACAGCAAGCAACCTTCGTTTTGCCATTTCTTTTTCTCCACGCGAAGACGACGGAACTGATTCACTGCGCCTTCTTGACCGGTGGCACCTTGTAGGCGCCATCCCAGGCCGCTTCCTTCGGGAAATAATTGCGGAGCGTGAGATTGAACTGCCCCGGCGGGGTCGGCAGCCAGTTTGACTCTTTGTCCGGCCCCGGCGAGTCGGCCTGCAGGTAGATGTCGAGCGAGCCGTCCGCGTTGAGCTTGAGTGGCATCCAGGGGGCGATCACATAGCGGTTGAGGACGTTCCGCTCGTAGAAGTTGCCTTTGTACTGCGATACGGACCAGGCAGCGTTCGTTGGCGGCAGCGAGTCCTTCTCGAAGCGCAGGACGTACCTGTTGGCGCTGTCAAGCGGCTTGCCGTTGCCGTCGACGTACGTCGTGGGATAGAGGGTGTCCTCCTTCATGTCGGCGCCGAGCCCCATGTACGCAACGCCGGCCCGCGTGTTGTAGTCCGTGCCGTAGCGGCCCAGGTTGGTCATGTTGATCCAGCCGTTCACGTTCTTTATCTTCGTGATGTCTTCGGCCATCTTGATCTGCACTTCCTTGACCGCCTTGGCGAGGCCCTCCGCTATCTTAGGATCCACCTTGGCAATGTCGAAGGGCTTGCCTGGCTCGATGCCGAGCTTCTTCAGCTTCTCGATCATCGGCTTGTCGTCAGCGTAAGGCGGGTTGTCCTTCATCGCGAGCGCGAGGCGATTGAAGAACGTGCCGGCATCCATGCGGGCCACCTGGTCGGGCGGAGTGACCTTGATGTCGACTTTCAGATCGACCGGTACGTTGTCCGGTGGTGTGTAGGGCTTGCCCCAGGCGGAGAGCGGCGTCAGCTTGTATTGGGCCTGGAGCGCGTTCACCGCCGCGAAATCATCCGGGCCGTTCACTTGCGTCTGTGCGAGGAGCCAGGCGTACCGCGTCGGTGAGCGAAAAGTTTGCTTGGTGTCCGGCGGCGCAGTGCCCTTCCAGTTCGGCCCGACGATGAGGAAGTTGCCCGGACCCGTCCCGGTCGTACGCTTGCCGATGGAGCCAAACACGTCGGTCCACATGTTCATCAGCGAAAATACGTAGTAGCGGTCCTTGGTGTCGGGCACCGACAGCACGATCGCGTCCTTCTCGAGATCCACCCAGCCGGTCGTCCACAGCGAGTTCAGGCTGATGCGCACGACGTTCTTGAAATCGGGACTGACGTAATGAGGCATCTTGGCGAGCTGGTTGATCGGCGCCGCCGTGCCCTCAGCGTTTGGGGCCGCCGCGGCCGTCAGCACTTCTCGGGTCACATCCATCATCACCAGCGGATAACCAAATACCCAC
Source organism: Desulfomonilaceae bacterium (assembly GCA_052146735.1). GTDB lineage: Bacteria > Desulfobacterota > Desulfomonilia > Desulfomonilales > Desulfomonilaceae > CAWBBA01. Next base: position 11,718 of record JBKQMK010000264.1, read on the forward strand.
GATTCCATGCCATACAGATAGGCTTCCCCTTCCTTCACCACCCCACAGCCGATCACGGAAATCACGAGAGCGAGGCAGACGATGGCCACAATCACGGGTTTGCCAAGTCTCCAAGACCTCGATGGCGATCTCATGACAACTCTCCTTTTCGCTATGACCAATGATAGCTCTTGTACGATTGAGTGCCGATACCGGCCACACGAGCTACCGGAATCGAAATTCCGGTAGGCTCGGCGCCGAGCAATAGCCGCCCGACGATCGCTGGAACAACCAGTAGCGTCAAACCCGCGGTCGCTTCGGCTACGGCGAGAGTCAGGAGCATTTCATCCGTCGAGTCTCGTTTAGTCGCGCCACCCCGCCTTAAGCACAGCGGCTTGTTTTTGTTCTTCTTCGGTGAGCTGCGTCGGTTCGAGCTTAAACGTTAGCTTGTTGATCTTGCCAGTGAACTTGAACGGACAATCGTAGCGATACTCCAGCATCGCAACCGGGGTTCCAGTGTCCGCACCAATGTCGAAGGTTTCGTCCTCCGGGAACGTGATCGGGGTAGTGTGTTCCATGGAATTTTTGGCTACTTCCTTACCGTCCACGGACAGCACGCCCGTGCCTCCCTTGCCCAAGCCTGGACCCTCAGACTTGAAGTCGAAGACGATGGTGTGCTTCCCGGCTGTCAACTCAGGCCCCTCCCACGTGGTGCGCTTGAGGTCGAGCAGGTTGTAGAGGAACACCACCTTGCCCCGGTTGAAGCCGAATTCGCCTTTGCTCAGGAACAGCCCGTACCCGCCGAAGCGCCCGCCCTGGGTAACGATCATGCCTTCCGCGCCCCCCTCTGGGATCTCGACCTCCGCAGTGATGCTGTACGACTTGTTCAGGATGTCCGGCGCAACGCTCGCAGGCAAGCCGGTCAGTTCGCCTGTATACGTGAAGACCTTCCGTCCCGCCTCGAGGCTCGGCTTCGGCGCATTCCAGCGCGCGAGCGTCGTGTTGTCGAGCGGCAGCACGTCGTACTTCTTCGCCTCCTGATAGAAGAGGGCCTGCATCTGCTTGAGCTTCTCCGGCATCTTGGCGGCCAGGTCGTTGAACTGGGTTGGGTCTTCCTGGAAGTTGTAGAGCTCCCACTTGTACCCGGTGATCACGTCAGGAGGCGTGCCGGTGCTGAGCTCCCAAGGAAGATTTGCCGGGGTCGTGCACGCCATCCAGCCATCGTGGTAGATGCCACGATTGCCGAGCATCTCGAAGTATTGCGTGGTGTGTCGGGTAGGCGCGCTGGCGTTGGCCTTGTCCCAGGTGTAGACCATGCTCACGCCTTCGGTGGGGCGCTGCTTGATGCCGTTGATCGTATCGGACGCGGAGATGCCGGTCGCTTCGAGGATGGTCGGCACGATGTCGATAATGTGGTGGAACTGGCGGCGGATGCCGCCCACGTCCCTGATGTGGCCGGGCCAGGAGATAGCCGTGCCCTGGGACGTCCCGCCGCGGTGCGACGCCACCTGTTTCATCCACTTGAACGGCGTGTCCATCGCCCATGCCCATGCTGCCGCAAAGTGCGGGAACGTCCGTTCCGAGCCCCAGAACTCGTACCAGAGAAACTGGTCCTTCACCGGCACGGAAACGCCATTGAACGTGGTGAACTCGTTCGGCGTGCCGTTGAGCATGCCTTCAGCGCTCGCGCCGTTGTCGCCGCTGATGTAGATGATCAATGTGTTGTCGAGCTGCCCGAGGTCTTCGACGGCCTGGATGACCCGGCCGATCTCGTGGTCGGTGTACGCGAGGTATGCCCCGTACACGTCGGCCTGCTTGATGAAGAGCTTCTTCTCCTCGAAACTGAGAGAATCCCATTCCGGCAGTTCCTTCGGCCACGGCGTCAGCTTGGCGTTGGCGGGCATGATGCCCAGCCGCTTCTGGTTGGCGAAGATGGTCTCGCGGAGCTTGTTCCAACCCTGATCGAAGAGGTGCATGTCGCTGATCTTCTTGATCCATTCCGGCGTCGGATGATGCGGCGCGTGTGTGCCGCCCGGCACGTAATAGACGAGCCACGGTTTGCCGTGCGCGATCTCCTTGAGTTGCTTCATGTACGTGATCGCCTCGTCGGCCATGGCCGTGGTCAGGTTCCAGCCCGGTTTGCCCTCGAAGGGGTAGATGGCCGTCGTATTGCGGTACAGGTTCGGCTGCCACTGGCTGGCGTCACCGCCGACGAAGCCATAGAAGTACTCGAAGCCCATCCCATTCGGCCACTGCTCGAAGGGCCCGGCCTGGGTCGATTGATAGAAGGGCGTGTTGTGATCCTTGCCGAACCACGAGGTCGCGTACCCGTTGTCCTTCAGAATAGCGCCAACCGTGCCGTTCTCC
>JBKQMK010000265.1:0-3174 GCA_052146735.1 Desulfomonilaceae bacterium
CTGAACATCTCAGCCGCTTCTTCTGGAGTGAACAACCGAATCCCAGTACGATCCAGGGCAGCAGGAGCCATTTCATCCAAAATTTTGTGTGCTGCCTGAATCATCACTGGGGATCTCCCTCACAAACCCTCTTCGCCGATCAATGACCGGCGTCTTCTGAACAACCCTTCAAAAACAAAAACCCGCCCTCGCCTAAGTGGCGGGGACGGGTTATAAGTGTCCCTTGGACTTTTAGCGAGTATTTCTAACGCGCCCTTGCAAGCCTTCCACAAATCGGCGCTGTTTTTTTTCTTATCGGCAGGCTGCCCTGTTCAGTTCCAACCTACCTAGTGTTTCGAGTGTCCTCCTGGTCGCTTTTGTCTCCGACCTACTTATTCTCCTCGATCTGAGTAACGTCTATCCTGGCTGCCTTTTCTTCGTCGTCCCATTCCAAAGGCAGTCTTTTCGTTTCCTTTGGCTTCCACTTCAACTCCTTCAACAGAGCCCGGATCGAGAGTGTCCTCGTGTTCTGGCTCGTACGGTCCATCTTCCGCGCCCCTGGTGCATCCGAATCACAAGGCTTCAACCAGAACAAATTCTTACGATCCTTGTCAGTCAAGATTTGAGCAAACTCCACGTCCTGCCCGTAATTGTTCTTAATGACCTCATAGCCTTTTTTGTACAGAAGGAGACGGGAGAGTTTCGGGTTGATAGAGACATACTCCGCTCCTCGGTGTCGGTATCTATCGTCGATCAGTACCTTCGTTGCCATGAGGCTATCTCCTTTTGGTTAGGGTGATTTCTGATTCACCCGGATTCCCGTTATGTCTGTATATATATCATACCTCTAATTACTTGTCAAGTACTTTTGACCTGTATTACCAATTTTGTTTTATTGGCATCTTCCGTAGCACAGAACTCGCTGTAATAAATGGAGTAAATGGACTAAGCTGCCTTCGACCTCTTCAGCGGTCATCACCCTTCTTGTGAGGCTCACAAGGCTTAAGGTAGCTCTGGTGGCTGGGTTATGACAGAGAGGGTGTAAAAGGATTCCGAAATTAACGTGGTTTGATAATATCCCCCATTACCCTTGATACCTATTATCCTCGCCGAGAACCATGATGGGGAATGAATGAGAGATATTGTCCAGGTGAAGATGGTCGAGAGAATCGTGTCCCCGTCTTAAAGCAAAAAAAAAGCAATCCAGAAGGAGGATTGCTAAGAAGGTATGGATTATATACGTTGTTGCCTCATTTTATAAGCAATTACAGTGCCAAGTATGAAGATAGCCTGCTATTCTAGCGGCTTATCGATAATTGGTTGATCTGGCGTGGCTTCAAGATGGTCAATTCCTTCACGGTTTTGAGTGGGTTTTCTCGCTTAGTGCGAAAGTTTCGCACAATATGGCGAAGGACTCCGAAGATTAAGCTGTCAACGTTACTCTAGCCATTTTCGCAGATGGAGCAGCGATAATTTTCGTCTTCTTTGAATTCGATGTCGGATTTTTCAAGATGAAAACCCTGAATGACAAGATTCTGCAGCCGATCTTCTTCCAAGATATGACGGTCGGCAAGAATCTCGAATTTCTTCTTTTTTTCATTATAGAGGACCCTCCCGCGAGGTAAAGCATAGCAATTCAGGTCCGAAATATCGGAATCCTTCTTCTGCAATTCAGACCAAAACTCGTGGTGCTGGCGAGGGTAGGCCCGGACAGCGCCAGAAGGTTTAATTGTAGAGACGGGGGCTTTTTCGGAGACAATACGTCCGTTAATCAGGTAGAAGATTCCGATGCAGTTTTTTGACAAGTTTGGATTCCCCTCTATTGCTATGAGGAGCCACAGATCTCTGTCAGAGGGGATGAACCTGGGTCTAATTTTCCAATCGTGTCAAGGAATGAAATGAGGTTCGTCCCGGACGGCTTCGAGGCATTTGTCAACTGACAAAGAGGGGTACATTTTGCACCACTTGCCGGTCTGACCCATGTAAGCGAGCTTAAACTTTCCACTACCCAAATACCCCATTCTCGCAAAGGGGACTTCAAAGGCCGAGGAAACAGTGTCAGGGGAAAAAACGACATACGTGGCACAGAAGTAGAAATCCTCACGATGCCATCTGGTGTAGATGTCGGCGATATAATTGCACTGTGGGTTTTCCGGCTGTTCTACGTGCGTTGGCTTCAAACGCTGCTCGATCAGTTGTTGCGCCTTGGAAGAAATCTCAGATTTGAGCGCCTCTGGAACCTTGGGGGTTCGCGGCCTAGGCAAGGGAGACCCAGACACCTTGAGAGATTTGGACATATTTTCCGTCTCTTTATTTCGCTTGAGAAGGGGATTGTATTGTATCCATCAAGACCTGAGAGTCAAGAATAAATGGATGTCAACCGGAACCGAGATGCGCTGTGAGGGGATTTGGGTGGGGTGTATACGCCAAGAGGACGGTAATTGGCTCACAGGCTTTTTTTTGAAGGAAAATCGTGATCACGGGGCCTCTTGGAGACGAGCTGAAATATTTTTGTTCGAGCAGTTTGTTTCCCAGGCTCTTTTGTTGACAGCCGAGATTTTTAAGTCTACGAGAGTGCCTACCAAGACTTGGTAAGGACTAATCCAAAGGAGAATTACACTATGGTGAATGATTCTGACAGGATAATTACTCTTATTATGGGTGTTCGGACGGAAATTCCAACGACTATCCGCTCAATAGAAGCTGATACCTATTTGTCAGCAAATGTTGGGGCAAGAGAAGGGAATAAAGTTGCTATCATAGTTCGTCCAAAACCGTTTAAGCCACTACCGCCTGGCATCAGGATACAGGACAAAGTTGATGAATTATATCATTTGATTGGACAGGCTGTGCTGAAAAAGGCGAAGGATTGCAGGGTTGATGTGCAAGCGGTGAGAGAGGATTGATAAGGGTAAAATACTGACCACCGGGTGTCGTAAGGAGTACGCACGGTTTTTTTGAAAAATTCTGCATGGCAGTGGCTGCGGCTTGCTCACATATAGAGGCAGAATCTGAAGAATAGTGGTCTCGCAAAAAGACGAGGATTCTCGTCCTCGCTTTTAGCATCCATGAAGTCAGCAATAAGGATCAGCGGCATCTCGGTAAAGTGGCAATTCTCACCGGCATCCGTGCGAACCTCACATCTCGTGTTCGCATATCCATTGATCAAGAGCAATCCCCCACTCTTTCGGAAGG
>JBKQMK010000266.1:0-3562 GCA_052146735.1 Desulfomonilaceae bacterium
TAGCTATTGACACAAAACCCGCATTTGGATAATGTCAATTGCTGTGTCGGGGCGTAGCGCAGTCTGGTAGCGTACCTGAATGGGGTTCAGGTGGTCGCTGGTTCAAATCCAGTCGCCCCGACCACTGCTTTCATAGTAAAACCGCCTGGTTGCTTGGCCGAGCAGAGGCGGTTTTTCTCTTTCAGCATGACCAATGTGGGCATTTTGTGGGCACCCTGACCACACACCTTGTTCGCAGCGGCGATTAGATTTTCCAGTTCGGCCTGGGAATAATGCGTCGTGATCCTACCCGATTTATGCCCCAACAGGTCTTGACGGTCCTCGAATGATACCCCCGCAGCCCGAAGTCTGCGCCCGAAGGTATGTTTCAAGTCGTGGACCCGAACCAATGGTAGCCCTGCCCTTTGCCGTGCTTTTCGCCACGCAGGGCCATTCATTTTCCTGATGCGCCCTCCCTTGTACGTGAAAACATATTCGGGATGGACACCTCGCATCTCTTCAATAACCGCCCTTGCTATTCGGTTAAGAATCACAATACGAGGTTTGCGATTCTTTACCCAGTCGGCGGGAATGACAAAGACACTCATATTCAATTCCGGAATCTCGTCTTCCCATTCCCATTTCAGGCCGCAGACCTCAGCCTCTCGACACCCCGTGTTTACCTTGAACAACGTCATTTTTGCCAGGTGGCGGGGCAACTGGTTCAAAAGTCGAAACTGTTCATCCCAGGAAAGCGGGTAAGGTGTGCGCTTGTCAACTTCGGGCAGAAACTTAATCCTCGGCATGGTGGCAAGCCACGTCATACCGTTTTCATCAAGCCATTCTCCGGCGGCCAAGTTCAGAATGTGGCGCACTGTCTGAATACCATAGTTGATAGTGCGGGCCTTAACCCCTTTAGCCTTCCGAGCTTGTATGAAAGGTTGCAAGGTTCCCATGTGGACGGCCTCCAAAGACAAAGTCCCTATGAATGGCTCTAAGAATTTGAGATGCATTGCGTCGTCGGCAATGCTGGCCTTAGTCGCCTCTTTTAAATACTTGGTTGCGGCCTGTCGAAAGCTTCGCTTCGGCCTGACGCCGTAGATTTCAGCCTGTCGAATTTGCTCCAGGCGGTGCACTAAATATCTTTCCGCTTCTTCGAGATCGCTAGTGCCACAGCTTTCTCGAATTCGGCTTCCTCTGAATCGCTTCTCAATGTGCCATGTCTCACCACGTTTGACGAGCCCTGACACCTTTTTCCTCGCCACGGCTTTGTTACTCCTTTCTGCTTGCCGGGGCGCCCGTTGCAAGCCTTATATTCCTCGAACCATCGGTCAAGGTCAAGTCTGTCGAATCCTACCCCCTGTTTGCCCACCGGGATTTCAGTGAGATACGGCCTGACCTCGGCATTGAAGCGATTCTTGTCCATCCCCAAATATCTTGGAGCATCTCGAAGTCTGATCTGCCGAGGCAGCAAATCCAGAGCCATTTTCCCCATCAACAAACCCCAAAAATACCCTCAAAACCCGTTTTACGATAGAAATGATTCTTGTTGGTTGCAGGCCGGGGGCGTGTATGGCTGTTCAATTAGATGGCGGAATCCATACAAAAAACGGCGTATTCTTTTGTGTTGTGACATAACAATAGAGTAGCAGACGCATACTTAAATGTCAACCCAAAAGGTGACTGCTGACCAATTTATTAAATTACAAGGATACATTTTTGTGCTGCACCTCAATTTTTGTAAGCCCCTTTTTGCTCGTATTATGGTTGCAGCACACAGTTATGGTCAGAGTGCGTCAATTGCGGCACGGCCTTCGCCGCTTACAACACGTTTTTCAGCCATTGGCCACGACACTGAAAGCTACCCCTATATAGAGAAACTTGCGGATACGCGCAGCGCCCGCATGTCCTCTGAGACATCACCTTTCTTCACGGCCCGGTAGGGTAACAAAGAAAAAGGTAACTCGGCCCGAGCGGGACGAGTGTTTTTGATTTCTATGAGAACATTTCAATTGATTGAAATGTTGATCGCAAAAATCTGCCAGCGGGCAACGTGCCTTATTTCCTGAACGCTGGGGATTGTTTGGGGAAAGCAATAACATATTGATACACCTCATTAATTCCCTGCCAGGGCAAACACGTTCCCGTCAATGTGGATTCTTTGCCGCCCCGAACTGCGGAGCGCATGTAAGTTATGGATTCCGGCGATTATTCTTTGCACTGTCGTTGCGTTTTAGAAAGCGGATTATCCGGCGGCCCGAGCGGTCCGAAGTATTCAGTTAGCTGAAGAATCGTCGTGAGCTGTTTCGCTGCCTCCTCTTCGTCCAGGGCGGTGGCGGGGGGCCTCAACCCACTCGCCATCAGCACCCCGCTCCAACGAAATGCATTTTTCTGCTAGTTTCAGGAGGAATTTTTGAGAAGCCTTCACCATCTTGTCACCATCATCCCCAATGAAGTCGAGGGCGCTCTTGGACAGTTCGTCAAGACTTCGATCTTCTGGAGGGACTAACGCCCCGCCCTGCTTCATTACCGTTTGTTCCAGGCGTGCCTTCGTGGCCACTAGAGCGGCGTAACTTTTCACATGTTTGGAGAGGTCTTCGCTCAGCGGGGTGCCGTTCTTCGCTGCCGTAACAGTTGCTTGCCGGATTGACTCTCCGTAGGCTTTCACAATGTCCATGACCGTGGAGAGCATTTCATCGGCAGGGAGGCAAGAGACCTCAGCAGGAATTTTCAGGGCGGCCTGGGGTAAAGACAGCGGTGCTGATTCTTCGCTCAGAAGAAGGGCAATTCTCTTCCGAAAAAGAGAAACAGACTGTTGCAAAGAGTTTTCGCTGCCTGTCAGGCCGCATTTACGCAAATGCCGAGCAATAGAACGGTTACTCAGGCCGCGCAGCATTTGTTCAAATACTTGGTATAGAGCGGAGTCGGCTAATCCTATAATAGCAGGAGAAGCGCCACGGGTTCCCCTGCCCATGACTCGAATCTGTTTCAGTATTTCTTCCCGGTTAGGCATTTTCATGACTCCTGTCAGAAAAAGTGGTTGTCATACCGGACGTCACCTATGCTCTTCCGGAATCTAGCGCATTTTATGCGGGAACGCGAGTGTTTTGTGTTGTCATGGGGGCGGCCTGACAAGGTTTTCTTGCCGTTCCCAGCTCCAAATTGGTGTCAGTCTGAAAAAAAATGCCTCATACAAGGAAGACCAATAGCACGGCCTGAAGAAGGCTGTGACCTTTATGATAGATGCCCCCCCCGGAGGGAGGGGACCAGGTATGCAAAGGGGAAAGACTGCCCGGCGCTATGCGGGTCGGGCTGGACTAGTTCTGTCGGTGCCTCCGATAACCAGGGGCAATGGTTCTGGTTATTCGGCTCGCCACGGCCAAAGAATCGGTGTCTTTACGTCATCTTACTGCCCTGAGTTGGCCCCCCGGATCTGCGCACGGGCTTCACTCCAATACACTTTCAAGGCAGAAGCATGTCAGCTTTTGTTGTGTCCCGGCTTCCCTACAGACTTTACCCAAACCACATTTGGCGCAGAGTCGTTGGATCTCTTCCTCGTGGACATCCAAGGTTCCCCTAACTT